>DATKMQ010000176.1 GCA_035541755.1 Syntrophorhabdaceae bacterium | reverse complement strand
AAAAGACCGTGGTGGAGACGGCTTCGAACATGTTTCTCAATGAGAACCTTGTGCTCGTGATGGTGGATCCCGAGGTTGATCTCACCCGTGAACTCGTAACGCAACTGGAAGCGCTGAAACAGAATATACCGGTCATCATCTTCTTAACGGGCGCGCCCGACAAGATCGCGGAGTTTGTCACGGGCAGGGTGATCGTACTTGAACAGGACAAAGAGAAACGTTTGAAAGGCAAAGTGCGAAACTTCCTCCAAAGGTATGAAAAGAAGATGACGGACAAGGCGTTCGATCTTCTCACGGAACGTATCCGGGACGAGTCCATACTTGAGCCGGAGCTCATGAAGCTCATCGCCTACGTGGGAGACAAAAAGACCATAGAATCTAAAGACATTAAGGCGATCGTGGCCGAGACCCACGAGGACACCCTCATGGCGCTCTTTGATGCTTTTCGTGAGGCGGACAAGAAGGAGATGCTCGCCGTTTTTGAGAACCTCATGGAGAACGGTCAAAATATTCTTGCCGTGCACAGTTATCTGGTGAACCAGATACGGCTCCTCCTGCAAACCAAGGACATGGAGCACATGGTCCGTGAGGGTGTGGAGTATCCGGTTTTCGCCAAGGCGTTCAAACAGTGGAAAGAGGGTCTTGATATGAAGTCCTCGGACAAAAGGCGTTATCTGCCCTTTCAGCACCCGTATTACGCCTACAAGTTGTCGGGCATAGCCCAAAAAATAGGCACCACAGACTTACTTGCCTTCTTTGACATGCTGACCGACCTGGATTTGCAGATCAAGAGCGGCACCAAGCATGACCGGGTGCGCATGGAATACGGTCTGTTAAATGCGTAACAGGCTCTGGCTTCACATTCTTCTGTTTTTTCTCACCATCTGCACCACGTTTTTTGTGGGAGGGCCGCTTTACAGTCTCGCTATTATGACGATCCTGCTCTCCCATGAGATGGGACACTACTTCATGACGAGACGTTACGGAGTGCCGTCCACGCTGCCGTACTTTATCCCTTTCCCCATGAGTCCCTTCGGCACATTCGGAGCGCTCATCAGGATGAAGGGGAATATGACGGACAGAAAGGCACTCTTCGACATCGGGGTGGCGGGCCCTCTGGCAGGGTTTGTCGTGTCGCTCCCTTTTATCATCCTAGGAATCAAGTTGTCTAAGGTCGAAGTCGTGGTCAACGGCCCCGGGTTCGAACAGCTCGGAGACCCGCTGCTCTTCAAAATTCTCGAGGGCATGATCGTGGGTGAGATTCCGCGGAGCTTCGATCTGGTCCTGCACCCATTTGCCTATGCGGGGTGGGTCGGGCTCTTTGTCACGGCCCTCAACCTCCTTCCGGTAGGACAGCTTGACGGGGGACACGTGCTCTACAGCGTATTTGGAGATAGAAGCAGGACAGTTTATCGCATGGTCATCGTCATGCTCCTTGCGCTTGCCGTTTTCTACAACCCCGGATGGCTCTTTGTCTCTATCCTCCTCCTTATCTTCGGCAGGCACCATCCGCCGCCTTTCGATACCGAGACGGGTCTTGATACAAAAAGAAAGGTCATCGCCGTTATTGTGCTCGCCATATTTGTGCTCTCATTCATGCCCGCTCCTTTTCCAGAATTTAGTAACGTGAACATATTTAGTGTGTTCAAGAAGGGCGCAATTTTTCGATAAGAAGCCCTGAAATTAGGGCTTCGGCCCCACTGCCCGCCGGGACGCGAGGCCCTGTGGAATCTTCGACAACAAGCAGGTAACTTTCCTTATCTTTTTTCTTGACAAGGCATTCTCTCTATTCTATTAATATATCGTCAGTATATTGACAGTATATTCAAAGTACACAGAAAGGACTCACGTGCCCTATGAAAAATGGCGGTCCGAAAAGCAAAAAGACGATTGTCTATGAGAATCTGAAAAAAAGGATAATTACGAACGTTCTTAAACCCGGGGAGCCTCTGAATGAGATTCTTCTGTCCAAAGAACTGAAGATCAGCAAAACACCGGTCCGGGAAGCCATACAACAGCTTGAGAAGGAAGGCCTGGTGGAAAATGTCCAGGGGAAAGGATCATTTATTTCCCAGTTCTCTTTGCAGGATATCCGTGAGCTTTTCGAGATGCGGGAGATGCTGGAATGCGCTGTGATCCGGCGCGTGGCCCAGAAGGCCGATTTCGACATGAACAGGGCGAAACTCATTTGTGACAAATTTCAATCCGCCGAGCCGGAAAAGAGTACGACTCAGAAGGGTTTTATCAACGCCGGCGATCAGATTCACACGTTCTTCTTCGAAGCCCTAGGGAACAAGAAGCTCCTCGAGTTCTACAAGGGCCTTCAGGAGCAGATCATACGTATGCGCCACGTGCTTTTGAACCAGGTTGATGAGGAACGGTCCCAGGCATCCTACAAGGAACATCTCGAAACCATCGAAGCGGTAATGGAAAAGGATCCTGACAGGGCTGAAAAGGCTATGAAGAACCACCTGCAGAACTCGGTTGAGTACCTAAAACGGGTCATTTAACTTAAAAAAAGGAGAAGCTTATGGCTCAGGTCGTCACACGGATTGAAAGGCCATCGCAACACACCATAGATCAGTTCCGCACGCTTGGCACCGCAACAGTGCATGAGGCGTCGGGCAGGAAGGGATATATCGACTGCGCCATCAAGCCGCTCGCCGCGGGGGTCAGGATTTGCGGCCCCGCCTTCACGGTCGAGTGCCATCCGAGGGATAATCTCATGCTCCACAAGGCCCTGGAAAAGGCCCTGCCCGGTGACATCATCGTCGCGTCAGTTGGCGGGCTTTACAATGCGGGCTATTTCGGAGGCCTCATGGCCACCTCAGCCATGGGCAGGAAGATAGGTGGCCTTGCAATCGACGGCTCGATTCGCGATTCCGAAGAGATCGTCAAAATGGGGTTCCCCATATTCTGCAGAGGCTTTTGCATTCTCGGAACAGGGAAGACAGGACCGGGCACAGTGAACCACCCGATCCTCTTTGGCGGATGCGTGGTGAAACCCGGCGACCTGATCCTGGGTGATGCTGACGGCATGGTGGTTGTGGACCGCAATGAATGCGAGGCCGTGCTCAAGAAATCATTGGACCGGGTAGATATGGAAGAGAAAAAATCTGGCCAGCTTGCGGCCGGCGTGTCGAGTGTGGAGTTTAACAAGCTTGGCAAGAACTTCGAATTTTTAGGCATACAAGAGGACTAAGACCATGAAAATCCGTGAGATACGACTCAAGGAAATCGCCGTTGAGATCTTGAGGGGGCTTGGCGCTATTCAAGAGGAGGCTCAAGTTGTTGCGGACTGCCTGGTGCAGGCCGATATGAGGGGTATCGATACCCACGGCGTTCATCTGCTCACCATCATGTCGCAACGCCTTCAAGCCGGGATGCTCAATATCCCCACCGCCCTGAAGGTATTAAAAGACGATGGCGCGACCGCGCTTGTCGACGGCGGAAACGGGCTCGGCCAGGTGGCTGTTCACCGGGCCATGTCTACGGCCATAGCCAAGGCCAGGCAGTTCGGGCTCGGATGCTGTCTCGTGCGCAATACGAATAACATCGGTATTCTTTCCTTCTACACGCTCATGGCAGCTCGTGAAGGCATGGTCGGCATGGTCATGTCGAACGCGGCCCCGGCAATGTCTCCGTGGGGAGGCGCCGAAGCGTTGTTCGGCACCAATCCCCTGTCTATTGCTATCCCCGGTGGCGACAGAGAGCCCCCTGTGGTGCTCGACATGTCTTCCAGCGTGGTGGCCAGGGGAAAGATCCGGCGGGCCGACCGGCTCAAGGAGAAAATCCCGGACGGATGGGCATTTGACGAGTCCGGAGCGCCTACCACGGACCCCGGCCGGGCGCTCAAAGGAACTTTGATGCCCATAGGCGGCGCCAAGGGCTATGGCCTTGCCTTGGTGGTCGATATTCTCGCGGGCCTACTCTCCGGCTCCAAGTACGCATCCCAGGTCGTGACCTTCCATGAACTCATGGGGCCGACTGGAGTGGGGGTCTTCACGCTTGCCATTGATACGCAAAAATTCATGGATCGCGCCCAGTTCAACGCTCTGATCCTATCGTATGTTTCATCGATTAAAGGCTCGAAGAAAGGGGAAGGTGTATCCCGGATTTATCTACCCGGTGAGATCGAATACGACAGAGAGAAACAGAGCGAAAGCGAGGGGGTCGAAGTGAGCGAGGCAACGGCCAAGAACCTGAACTCTCTTTTGGAAAAGATAAAGAGTCCGCTCAGATTGACGTAAAAGGAAACTTGGTAATGGAAAGGATCATCAGGGTCAATACAAAAACCGGAAAAATCAATGAAGAGAAGGCCTCCCAGGAGGAAATGCACTGGGGAGGACGGCTTCTCATATCAAAGTTTCTCTTACGGGAGGTCCCCCCGATCTGCGATCCTCTCGGCCGGTACAATAAATTGATCTTCGCTCCGGGACTTCTCGGCGACACCACGGTGACTACGGCGGGCAAATTTTCTGTGGGCGGGAAAAGCCCGCTTACCCGTGGCGTAAAAGAGAGCGACGTGGGCGGGGAGGCTGGGAGAAAGCTGGCGAGACTCGGCATCAAGGCGCTTGTGATTGAGGAGATTCCCGAAAAGGCGTGCACAAAGGTGCTTGTGCTCAGGTGGGGCAAAAACGAGCTTCTTGACTATCCAGAGTTGAAAGGGAAATACGTGACGGAGACGTTCTGTACTCTGAGGCAGCGGTTCGGCGCTCAAGTGGGGATTGTGTGTATCGGCCCTGCCGGAGAGATGAAAATGGCTGCGGCCGGTGTGGCCGTTTCCGGTCCGCAGGACGTGCAGGTGCGCTACGCAGCTCGCGGAGGCCTTGGCGCAATCATGGGGTCAAAAGGCATCAAGGCGATCATTGTAGACGATGCCGGTGCGCCTGCGCCTCACGCCTTCGATGAGACGCTGCTCAAGCAGGCTGCGAGAAACCTTGCCCAGGGCATTATGTCGGACCCCAAGACCGAGAACAGACACCAGTTCGGCACACCCGCTGTGCTCATGCTCTGCAACGAGATCGGCATTCTGCCCACACGAAATTTCAGCGCAGGCCAGTTTGAGAAGGCCGAGGATCTTTCCGGGGAGCGCGTGGCTGAGGTTATTGCGGAGCGCGGAGGGGAAGGCCGTTCCGGCACACCCTGTGTACCGGGATGTGTTATCGCCTGTTCCAATGTTTTTGTCGATCGTGAAGGCAAGAAGATAGTCGCTTCTATCCAGTATGAGAATATGGCCCTGCTCGGACCAAACTGCGGAATCGGTGACCTTGATGATATTGCTGAGCTCAACAACCTCTGTAATCAGGTGGGGGTTTGCGCTATTGAGACGGGCGCCTCCATCGGTGTGGCCATGGAGGCCGGCGTGATAGCCTTTGGCGACGCTGAAGGCGCAAAGGACCTCATCCGTCAGATCGGCGAGGGCACGTATCTCGGCAGAATTCTCGGAAACGGTGTGGTGATCACCGGTAAGGTACTCGGCGTAAGAAGGGTGCCGGCTGTCAAAGGCCAGGCCATCCCGGCATACGATCCCCGGTCGCTCAAAGGAAACGGCGTTACCTACGTGACCTCTCCCATGGGCGCGGACCATACGGCGGGCAACGCCCTGGAAACAGCGAGGACCCTTGATCCTCTTGGTCAGGAGGGCCAGGTCGAGACATCGCGGCGGTTGCAAGTCCGCGCCGCCATTCTGGATACGCTCGGGCTCTGTCTTTTTACGAGACCCCCGTTTACCAAACAGCCCGATCTGTTTCCGCCCCTGTTAAAGGGGAGATATGGATGGGAATTTACCTACGAGGACGTTCAGAAGATAGGGATCGACGTGCTTGAGAGCGAGCGTGAATTCAACCGCCGCGCCGGTGTGTCCGAAGAGTTTTTCGATCTGCCGGAATTTATGCGTGACGAGACGCTGCCGCACAAGAATTCCCTTTACGATCTTCCCATGGAAGAGATGCAGCGGATCTGGAACGTGAAGATACCCAAAGACGTGTTCTAAGTTCTAAGAGAGGTGGCTGGCATGGAATTGAAAGTCATAAACATGAAGGACGTGAAAGCTTTAGAGCCCGATGCGGTGAGGAAATCCTGGCTCCTTGTGAGCGAAAAAACAGTAGGCGCCGAGAATCTTTCCATGGGCATCAACGAGACTTATCCCGGCGGTATGGTGCCTGAGCATGTCCATGACACAGAGGAAGAGATTAACTTCTTCTTTTCCGGACGCGGAAAGCTTGTGGCTGAAGGTCGTGAGATCCAGCTTGAGGCCGGTGTTTGTATCTTAATTCCCCCGAAGCTTCCTCACAGCATCGTAAACGACGGCGATGAAGTAATTCGATTCATGTGGATTCTTGCGCCCCAACTGGCGGGTCATAGAAAATAGGGCGCTTTTGAAACAAGTCGGAAAGGAGAGGATATGTCGGAGCTAAAGGTTGTACACGTCAAGGATGTTAAAGGTGAGCGGAGAGACCCCCCGAGGATGTCATGGATACTCGTCTCAGAAAAGACGGTGGGCGCAAAGAACCTTGCCATGGGGGTGAATGAGACCTACCCCGGAGGCATGGTGCCCGAGCATAAACATGATACCGAGGAAGAGGTAATGTTCTTCTATGCAGGGCGAGGGGTCTTTGTGACCGAGGGAAGGGAAATACCCTTAGAACCCGGGACATGCATCTATAATCCCCCCGGAAAGCTGCACAAGATAGTAAATACGGGCGATGAGGTGCTCAAGTTTGTCTGGATATATTCACCACAGCTTGCAAGTCATAGAAAACAATAAACAGAAGGAGGGCGTCATGAAGAAGGCATTGGTATCAGTCAGCGTTGTGTTTGGAATGTTGGTCATGATTTTGGGTTGGAATGTCTCGGTGGTAAAAGCGCAAACGTACGAGATAAAATTTGCCCACGTAGATCCGGCGGATCCGTTTACCTCAAAGAAGGGCGCCGCGGGCGTGGCTTTTAAGGGCGATCTCGAGGCGGCCACAAGCGGCGCCGTTTCGGTCAAACTGTTTCCCGCGGGCCAGCTCGGCGGGGAACGCGAGTTGATCGAGGCCGTGAAACTCGGGACCATCCAGATGGCCATGGTATCAGCCGCCATCGCGAGCTACTATAAAGAGGCCCAGGTACTCGATATTCCTTACCTCTTTTCCTCCGCTCCGGAAGCCTGGAAGGTTATGGACGGTCCCTTCGGCAAGGAGATGGCCGCAGACTGCCTGAAAAAGACAGGTCTCAGGGTTCTTGCGTACGGCGAGACGGGCTTCAGGAATTTTACAAACTCGGTCCGTCCGATCAAGTCGCCGGCTGACATGAAAGGGATGAAGATCAGGGTTATGGAAAGCCCGGTCTATGTTGCCATGATAAAAGGACTCGGCGCTCAGCCCACCCCTATCGCGTGGCCTGAGACTTACACTGCCTTGCAACAGAAGGTTGTGGATGGCGAGGAGAATCCCATATCGGTTATAGCGGCGAACAAATTCTATGAAGTGCAGAAGTACATGACCATAGATGGACACTCCTATGGAGTCGATTTCATCTTGATCAACGAGAAGTTCTTCCAGTCACTTCCCAAGAACATTCAGGAGAGCGTGAAACTCGCATCCATCACCGCAGGCTGGGTTGGGCGCGGTATCCAGGAGTTAAACTCGGCAATGGGCGTAACGCAACTGCAGGAAAAGGGCATGCAGGTTTATAAGCCGACCGCAGCAGAGCTGAACCAGTTTAGACAGGCTACGCAAAAACCAGTCATCGACTACGTTGAGAAACAGGTCGGGAAACTCTGGATAGAGAAACTCCAGAAGGCCGTGAAGGCTGCCGAAGCCGAATTGGCCAAATAGGCAGGGTAAAAGAGAAGCCTCCATGCTCTATAGCACGGGGGCTTCTCTCAAGTACGATCGGGCAGTCCGCGAGAGTAAGACGGGGAAGAACCCGAAACTTAAACAGGGATTCATTCTTGAGGAGAGCAAGACGATGGCAAATCTGACAAAATTTTTGAACAAAGCCCTGGACTATTTTGCGTTCATTTTAGTCCTGGCGATGACCTGCGTGGTATTCACTCAGGTAACGAACCGCTACATTTTCGGGAGTCCTCTCTCGTGGACCGAGGAAGCGGCACGCATATTATTTATCTGGATGATCTTCGTAGGCGCCTATCTTGCCTTGAGGATGAACGCGCATATTTCGATTGAGAGCTTCGCCAAGCGCTATCTCAGCGGGCGGACGCGTGAGCGCATAACAGATCTCTTCACCTTTCTTATCACCTTTTTCCTCTGCTATCTGATTGTGACGAGCGTACGGGTATTGCAGGCCACCTATGAGGGCACCACGCCTGTTCTTGAAATTTCCTTTGCCTGGGTCCACCTTGCAATCCCTCTTTTCACCCTGTGCATGATCATCTATTTGATCGCTCAAATGTTCAAGATGGGCTTGAAAAGATTCGTATCCTCGCTGTTCATGTCGGTGGTGATTATAGGGGTTGTCTATCTGCTCTTTGGAATAGCGACATTTTCGGGACCCATCCTCGTTCTTGTCTCGGTTATCGGCATGGGTCTTCTGATCCTGTTCGGTATGCCCATAGTCTTTTCAATGGGTATTGCCTGTCTCCTCTTCCTTGCGCTCTACAAGACGATCCCGTATCTCGTGCTCCACACGAGGATGATCGGCGGGATAGACTCTTTTCCTCTCCTCGCCGTACCGTTCTTTATCCTGGCAGGTGAGCTTCTCAACACGGGCGGCGTGACCAAGCGTCTCGTGGATCTGGCGAAAGTATTTGTGGGCCATATTCGCGGAGGCCTGGGCATGGTCGTGGTCGTGGCAGAATACTTCTTCTCCGGGATTTCGGGATCCACCGTGGCCGATGTCTCTGCCATCGGGGCCCTTCTGGTTCCGGCCATGAAGAAGGCGGGCTACTCCTCGGAGAACACCGTCTCGATCGTGTCCGCTGCGACCGCCATGGGCATTCTCGTCCCCCCCTGTATCCCCATGGTGGTTTTGGGTGGAATGACCGGTATGTCTGTGGGGGCGCTTTTTACCGCCGGCTTCGTTCCGGCAATTGTTCTCGCCATCTGTATTATGGTCCTCATCTATGTGCAGGCGGTCCGGGACAAGATTAAAGTTGAGGAACGACTCTCTTTTAAAGAATCGATGAAGGCCGTGGTAGGGGCGATTATCCCGCTTTTATGTCCGGTGATCATCTTTGGCGGTATTTTAAGCGGTATAGCAACGGCCACCGAGATTTCCGTTGTGGCGGTCTTGTACGCCTTCATCGTGGGTGTGTTTGTCTACAAAGAGATCAAGTGGTCGGACGTGGTTCCCATATTCGTCCGTACCGCCGTGACCACCGGTTCGGTCATGCTTCTCGTGGGATTTGCATCGGTCCTTTCATGGATATTATCGACGCAGCAGGTGCCTCAGATGGTCGCGGGACTTGTGACAAAAATATCATCCGCTCCGTTTGTCTTTCTTTTGTTCTGCAATCTTTCCTTCATAGTGCTCGGGTCAGTACTGGAAGGGCTCCCTGCCATGCTCATCCTGGTGCCGATCTTTCTCCCCTTCGTCACGCAGTTCGGCATCGACCCTCTCCATTTCGGAATTCTGGCCATTGCGTCCCTCGGCATAGGACTCTTTCTTCCCCCCGTGGGTATGGGCATTTTCATAGCATGCACCTTCGCTGAGATCGATGTCGGAAAGACGTTCCGTTCATTCGCACCATATCTGGTGACTCTTTTGATCGGGCTCGTCATCATCACGGCCGTGCCCTGGTTTACCCTGGTTTTGCCAAGAATATTCTTTAAGTAATGTTAAGCGATCGTAACTGGAGGTTCATATGGAATTAAAAAATCTCACCGCTATTGTCACCGGCTCCGGAAAAGGAATAGGAAAGACCATTGCGGAGAAATTTGCAGAAGAGGGCGCGAGAGTTGCCCTGTGGGATGTTGACATGAACTGTTTTGCGGGGGTCGCATCAGGGCCTGACAGATTGATCCAGAAGGTGAACGTAAAAAATGAAGACGAGGTTGTCGCCGCCGTTGAAAAAGTCGTCAAGGAATTCGGTCGCATCGACGTGCTCGTGAATAACGCGGGAATCTCCCGCCATAAACCCATCGAAGAGATGACCCTGGATTTGTGGAACGAGGTGATTGACATCAACCTGAAAGGCGTCTTTCTTTGTTGCAAAGCCGTAATCCCCGTGATGAAGAATCAGAAGCGGGGTAAGATTGTCAACATCGCTTCTTTAGGCGCGAGGACTGGCCGGCCCGGCGTGGGCATCAATTACGCGGCATCCAAAGCCGGCGTTATCGCTATCACGCAGACCCTGGCAAAGGAGGTTGGCCCCTCGGGTATCTATATAAACGCCATTGCGCCGGGGCCTATACTCACGGAACAGACAAGGCAATATCCGCCCGAGGTCTTTGCCACGTGGAACGTAGGTCGGGCGATCCCCAAGGACGGACTTCCGGAGGATGTGGCCGATGGAGCGATCTTTCTCGCATCTTCACGTTCGGACTGGATCACCGGGATAACGCTTGATCTCAACGGAGGAATCTTCATTCCGTAAACTTAAGAACACGCACAATCTTTGCGCACGTTGCTGATGTTAAGCGAAGCGGCGTGATGCATTGCGCATATCAGTGAAGGAGGACCACATGGGTAAATGGACATTGCCGCCTGAGGGCGGCCACCTTGACAAACCGAGTAAGATCTATTTCCAAACCATGACCAAGAAGGATGTGGAAGAGAGACTCACAAAGAACGATATTATTATCATCCCTCTTGGATCAACGGAGAACCACGGAGCGGCCGGGCCTTACGGCGAAGATATCTTCATGGTGACGAGGATAGCTGAAGAAGTAGCCAAGGCAACGGGTTGCACGGTTGCCCACCCGGTGACGTACGGGTCGCACCCGTACCACCATCTGGGCCAGCCCGGGACCATCGTCGTTCCAGACCAGGTTTTCTCCGATTACTTGAGGGCGATTATGGCAGGCTTCTGGAACACAGGGTTCCGCAAACAGATTTTCATCAGTCTCCACGGCCAGGAATACATTGTGCCCTCGGCGATCAACGAATGGGGCAAGCGATATCAGGTTCCGGCAATGATTGTCTTCGTGGATGTGCCGCGTGTTATGGGGCAAACCTTGATGGACAAGGCCCACGGCGGACCCTACGATTATCCCTTCCAGCACGCCTGCGAGGCCGAGACCTCGCTGTCCATGGCGCTCTTCCCTGAGATGGTTCAGCTCGAGAACGCCGAAGACAACACGCCCTGGGGATTTTTGCCTCCCGGCCATATCGACCGGGGCGGAGACATTTATGGCAATCCGATCCCTGGCCACTGCGCAGTCGGGTGCGGCGGTATCGAGTGTGTGATCTATCCCGAAGGAGTTATCGGAAAACCGTCTCTCGCTGATCCGAACAAGGCGTATAAGAGTGTGGAAGTTACCCTCGATTATCTGAAGAAACTCCATGACGATATTATGGAAAAATTCCCTCCCGGCGTGTTGCCCGAGAGCAAGTATCTGAGCCAGAGACCGCCAGAGGAGGTGGAGGCGCTTCTCAAGGGGCCCATGAAGGGTGGCCGGCACTTATACACTGTTGCCTTCCCGCCCTGAGTCGATGATTCTTTTCTGCTTCCTGAACAGGGAGGTGTCACGCCTCCCTGTTAATCGTATTGGGGCTTAGCCAGGACAGAGTTTCACCGCGTAGCATAGAATGAAATAACTTAAGATAAGGAGGGCTATCATGAAGGCTATCGTAAAACCTACACCTGAAGCCGGAGTTTTGGAAGTGAAGGATCTGCCCGTGCCGGATGTGGGTCCCGGCGAGGTGCTCGTGAAGATGGGCGCCGCTGGCATCTGCTATAGTGACGTGATGATTTATAAGGGCAGTTACAAGGGCAGGGTGCCAGTGCCGAGCCCCATGATTATGGGTCACGAAGGTGCAGGCATTGTCGCAGCGGTGGGTAAAGGTGTTGAAGGCTTGAAGACAGGGGACAAGGTTGGCCTGAATCCGCTCTGGGGTTGTGGGCAATGCGAACCCTGCGTGAATGGTCAGCCAAACATGTGTCTCAACTGGCGCCATCTCGGCATTACCTGTGACGGCACGTTTGCCGAGTACAGGGTTGTCCCGGCCTTTGTTGCCTATAAACTGCCGGATAGTATCTCTATGGTAGACGCAGCCTTTCTCGAACCGATCACCCTTGCTGTGAGAACACTGGAGCATGTGAAGCCGATGCTTGGCGATACGGTCGCCATTATCGGCCCGGGCTCCATTGGCATGTTTCACCTTCAGGCATTCAAGTCAGCCGGCGCGGCCGTGACGATCGTTATCGGCCTCGAGCAAGACGCGAAGCGGTTGAAAATTGCAAAGCAGCTTGGCGCTGACCACATCATCAATGGAAGCAAGGAGGATGTGGTAAAACGGGTGAAAGAGCTGACGAACGGTCTGGGGTGCGATATTGTGGTCGAGGCTGCGAACCATCCTTCTACTGTGGGGCAGTCCATCGACCTTGCGGCCGCCTACGGACGGGTGATGCTGTTCGGCCTCTACCATGAGGCCACATTCAGCCCTTTAAACCTTATGCGAAGCGGGCTCACCGTCTTTGGCGACGTGGCGGTCACACCCAAGTGGTACAAGAGAGCGATCCGCTGGGTGGAGTACAAGAAAGTCACGGCCGAGCCCATGGTTTCCGGCAAGTTCGGACTCAGTCAGGCCAAAGAGGCGTTCGATGCATTCCACGCCGGCGACACGGTAAAGGTGCTTTTCGAGATGTAATAATTTAGTGTAGTAGCGTCTTTGACACGAATCGAACATACGAAAGGCCATCGTAGATAGGGGAATACGTGGCGATCCGGTTCGCAGGAAATAAGTACATATCGTGGAGGATAAGTAGCAGTCATGAAAAAGATACGATCGGTTAACCCATTTACTGAAGAGATCAATGGAGAATTTGATCTCTTAACCAGGCAAGAAGTTGACAGAGAGCTTGAGAAGAGCAGGGAAGCCTTTCCGGGCTGGAAGGCGCTTCCTGTTCGCACGAGAATGGAGTACTTCAAGCGCTTAAGCGCGGTCTTAAGGAAGAATGCCGGGCAATACGCCGAGACGATCACCAAAGAGATGGGTAAACCCATCAGGCTGTCCGCGCAGGAAATTGAGCGCAGCGCTTCGATTTGCGATTTCTTCGCAGAACGCTCTGCCGACTTCCTGGAAGATGAAGTCGTTAAGACGGCCTTTGACATGAGCTATGTTACATTTGAACCGCTGGGCGTGATCTTTGCTATTATGCCCTGGAATTATCCTGTCATCCAACTATTTCGATTCGCCATTCCGACCATAGCCGCCGGCAACGTGGTGGTCCTCAAATCGGCTTCAAACGTCCCCATGTGCGGCAAGAACATTGAAAGCATGTTCTCGGAGGCCGCATTTCCTGAAGGCGTTTTCAAGACGCTCATCATCGACTCCGAGATGGCCATGGATATGATCAGGCAAGATAAGGTGGACGGTGTGTCACTCACCGGAAGCTATGCGGCGGGGTCACAAATCGGATCGCTCGCCGGGGGAGGCATCAAAAAGGTCGTTCTGGAGTTAGGCGGATCCGATCCGTTTATTGTTCTCGATGACGTAAATGTTGACAAGGTAGCACAGATAGCCGTCCAAAACAGGTTTGTGAATAACGGACAGAGTTGCGTGGCCGCGAAAAGGTTTTTTGTGATGGAAAGCGTGGCCAAAGCATTCACGGAAAGTTTCATCCATCATTTGAATACAAACGTGATCGGTGATCCCATGGATGAAAAGACAGATATCGGGCCACTTGCCACCAAAGGTGCCATGGCCGATCTTAAGGCCATGATAGATGATGCCAGGGCCAAAGGAGCCACGGTGATTGAGGGCCCACAGGTGCCGTCTAAAGGATATTTCATGAGACCTGTCGTGATCGTCAACACCAATCAAAGCATGGCGATTGCCCGCGAGGAAACGTTTGGCCCCATCGCACCCATCTTTGTGGTGAAGGATGAAGAAGAAGCGATCGAGTTCGCCAATGCAACGGAATTCGGCCTCGGTGCGACTGTGTGGAGCTCTAACCTCGATCGGGCCGAGAAGATTGCCCGGAGGATCGACGCCGGATTTGTTGCGGTTAACAGAATGGTAAAGTCAGACCCACGGCTACCTTTCGGAGGTACCAAGAAATCAGGCATCGGAAGGGAGCTTTCGCATTACGGCATCAGAGAGTTCACCAACATCAAAACGGTTATTATTGAGAAGGCGGATTAAGGAAGATCCGCGAAGGGCCGATTGCAAGTAAATCGTGTCTCAGATAACTCCACCATCCAACGTGTAAATTGAACCTTTCAATGCGAAACGAAAAAGATGATAAGAGGAGTGGTGAGGAGCCCTATGAGAATCGAATACGAAACGCAGCTTGCAGCGAGTTCCGTGTTGAGGCCCGTGATCGCCGCAAAGGTGAGCGTGGTGAATCCCACAGGTGCAGCGCTCGCCACGAGAATCACCACACGGCTGAGGCCGTGGACTCCGAGGAGGGATACGCATATGAGAGCCGTGAAAAATCCGACAGCCATCCTTATGGCGATCGACGCAAAAGTGGGACCGATCCGCGTGACCGCAGGGCTGAAATAGATGCCGAGCGAGAGCATGACGAGCGGGGTCACCATGTCGGCAAGCCCGTGAAAGAAATTCAGGCACACGGGAGGGAGAGAAACCTTTGCCGCGTTGAGGATAAGCCCCAACAAGAGCGCGTAGAGAAGGGGCGACTGGGAGATGACCTTTAGAATGGTACGTGACCCGCTGTCCGATCCGTACCGGTGGGCCGAGTAGTAAGCAAGGCTGTAGATCATAATGTTGTTGCCCACATCGAATATAGAAAGCCGGGCTATGGCCTCCGGTCCGTACGCGGCAAGGAGAAAGGGGAGAACGAAGGTGGTATTGACGATGAGCGGGCCCACGATGAATACGCCGAGCGAAGGCCTATTCAGGTGGAACGACCGGCTGCCTACGCTACGCACTATCGGAAAAGCCACGAGAACTACGATAATGCACGTGACTGGCAGATAGAACAATTCGAGAGAAAGCTCCGTGCGGAGTACGGAGAGCAAAACGAGCGGAGGAAGCGCGACATAAAAGATAAGCTTGAGAAAGATTTCGGCGTGTTCGGGCGTAAAGAGCCGACGTTTCTTGAGGAAAAAGCCGAGAAAGAATGAGAGCACTATGGGCGCTATTTTCGATAGGGTCTCGCTGATTGGAAGCTCGTGCATCGTAACCTCATTTTTTCGGGCCTTTATCAGCCTAACTGATTCGGCAGGCTCTATCTATTGTAACATGAAAGCGGCTTCAGCGCCTTACTTTCTTGTTCCTGTCGCGTTTGCCATGTGGGTGTTCATAGCTACTTAAGGGTGTGATGCCCTATGCACCAGGGCGGTGAGCGAGCTTGAAAAGGGGGTGGATAGTTTTGAACAGTACGTCGCCGGATTGAGATAACAGTTTTCTTGCGGCTTTCTTACGGCGAAGCCCGCCCGGTTTCGGAGACAGGGCTTCGGTCTAACGTGTTGGCTGCATATTAGTCGCGAAGATTAAGGGCGCGGAAAGAAGCTGTCAACTGGTGCTATGGTTTAATTTATGCCCCGGGAAGCGCCTTCACAAGAACTTAATATTGCAAAAACGATGCAAGATTGTATACTTCTCTGCGCATTAGATTGATCGTCACAAAAACGTCTTGACACCTCTTTTTCAAATCTGATATGAAATGATGATATCCATTCATCTTAGACATTTCACCATTCATGCTGTCTGTTTTGCGCGCGTAGTATACCTTTAACTGTACAATGCCTTCGAATAGTATTCACGGGAGGCCAGTGATGTACATAAAATACCTTTTCTACCTTGCAGCAACAGTGGTCCTAGCAATGGGCTTCGTTTACTGTTCTAAATCAACAATATCCGAAAAGGACGCAAAACAGGTGCTTCAACAGTTCTATTCGGATGACGCCCCCGAGTCTATAAACGATCGGTTCTTGCTGCAAGCAGGTAAGCCTATTGTGCCGTATGTGGCTGCCGAGATAGCAGACAGGAATATGCCAAAAAGACGGTATGCGATAATCGTCCTCGGAACCATTGGAGATGCGCGTGCTCTGCCTGCGCTCGAAAAGATAATCAACGATCAAACCGAGTCGGCTTGGATCAGAGGGGATGCCTTAACAGCAATATGGCATATCAACAAAGAAATGGGAAAGGAATATGCAAGGAAATATGGCGGTGACAAGGGGTACATGGATCGAACCATTCAACTCTTAGGGGAGGGGGCGATATAATGAGAACGGCGATACAGACTGTGATTAAAATAGAACAAATTTAGTCAGCAGCCAACTTTGATACTTAAACCCAGGGGTGTTATATGTCTGGACAAACGCGTGTTCGGGTAAGCGCCTCTGCGCGTCCTGCCGTCCCTCGTGTCCTCGGATATACATCGAGTATTATCCTCGGTCAACGAGTTACGCCAGTCCATCGCACATCCATCTTACCGCTTCCACGCGTTCGTCCACTCACGCCGTTCTTCCCGTATACCTTACGGGAATCCCGGGGTAGTCAAGGAGCATTCAATGGGTTTGCGCTTAAGCGCTTTAACCTATGATCTTGGTGGAAAGGTCGCCTCGACCTACATGGCCTCGGCGGCTCTTACGGATCGCCAAAGGAGGTCTTGGCCGGGTCTATCATAAGCTACCTGTCCTGATCTCAAGAAAGGTTTGATGTTGAAGCAAATGCGAGAGGGGGCTCAAACCCCTATGGTTTAACCCGCTTAATCCCGAGGGTGGTGGTCCTTGTAGAATGCTTCATAGTCATCGAATGCCGCCCGCAGGAGCGCCGGGGTATCAAGATGGTAGGGACACTGTTCTTTGCAGTGCCCGCAATCCTGGCAATCCTTGATCAGCATCATCTGTTTATGCCACTCATCCTTCATAAACTGTTGAAAAGGCATGCGTCTCAAAAGTAATGGCATCCTGGCCGCCATGGGAATCGGAATTCCGGCCGGACAGGGCATGCAGTAGCCGCAGGCCCGACAGAAAGATCCGGCGAGCGCGGCCCGATCCTGCTCGATGATCTGCCACATCTTTTTGTCCAATACCGGTGGCTGCTTTTCATATCGCAGGAATTCATCGAGTTCCGATTCGGTCTGCATTCCCCAGATGGGGACCACGTTCTCGTATTGTCGCAGAAAAGCAAAGGCGGCAGCCGCATTGGTGAGCAGGCCCCCCGCTAAGGCCTTCATCGCGATTACACCGAGATCGTGTTTCCGGCAGTCTTCAATCACTTCTAAATCAGCGTCACTTGCGAGCTCCGATAGGGGATACTGAATGGTATCATACAGACCGGATGCAATGGCCTCACGGGCCAGCCCCAACCGGTGGTTGGTGATCCCGATAAAACGGATTTTCCCCTGTTTCTTTGCTTCGAGCAATGCAGCGTATGCGCTCATCGCATCGCTGGGATCGGGCAGGGCTGCGGGGTTGTGGAGCTGATAGATGTCGATATAATCTGTACGCAAGTTGCGTAGGCTCGTTTCGACATCCTTTAATGCACCGTTTCTATCTGTAGCCGGAGTTTTCGTTGCAATGACTATATCTTTCCGCACGTGCGAGAGCGCAAACCCGATCTTCTCTTCGCTGTCGGTATACGACCTTGCCGTATCAAAGAAGTTTATTCCGCGATCATATGCAGTCCTTAATAGACGCTTTGCGTGCTCAAGGCCGATCCTCTGGATCGGGATGGCGCCGAATCCGCTTCGGCTGACCGACAAACCGGTGCGACCGAGCCTTACTTGCTCCATGTATGCACCCATGTAAATTGACTGCGGCCACCGGAACTCTCCGTGGATTCTCCCAATGCGTATAGCTTTCTGCCATTCATTCGTTTCATCCTAACACAGGTCGATGGATAACTCAAACCCCGACAAAAGCCGCATGGTTTCGGGGGCCCGCAACCGGCTTGTAATCCTGCTGGTTTCGAGAAGTGAAATCTCAACAAGCAACAGAAGCTGGAGGCACGTCACACTTGAGACTAAATCTTGGGTACGCGATAAAGAACTTCGACTCCGGGTAGATACAGAGTGTGCCGGATGCGAACGATCAACTCGATTGATCTCTTGAGGGCGATACACGCGCCAGAGCCCTATTGCACCGGCTGGTAACGCGTAAGCATCTCGAGTGTGCGACGCCACGCATCCTGAGTGTCCCCGGATCGATAGGTCGGATTTCGTTTGGCATGGAGATCGAACTGGGTATTGAATCCATGATCGGCCTCGGGGTATATCACCAGTTCAAACGGCGCTTTATTTGCCTTCGCGGCCGCTTCCATCGCATGCGCGGATTCCACTACACAGCAGTTCTGGTAATGATCAACTCCACCTGCAAACATCAGCACGGGAACCTTGAAGCGTTTGACGAGAGCTTCCATATTGTTCGCCCACGTACGGGTGTACGGGTAGTAGACAATGACCACTGAAACTGCCTCTGGCATATTTGCTGCGTTATATAGCGCGCCTCCGCCACCCAACGAAAACCCTATAACGGCTACCTTGCCCGGGATAGCATTCGGCGCATGCTGCGCCCGCTCAATTGTTTTGGTCAAATTGGCGGGACCGGTGTGTTCCGGGTTTAAGATATCTTTTCCCTCGACTAGGACCACGTAGTATCCAAGTTTGGCCAGCTCCGTTGCGTAGGGCTGATACGCGGTGCGGCCTGACTGCCCGGAAATGGCTATAATCACCGGACCGGATTTTCCATTCGCCGGGGCGTAGACTATCTGGTCGGGACCTGGATTGGCCGCCGTTGAGGTACTATCTTCCGCGCATACCGGCGAGCAGACGACAGCGAACATTCCGACGAATAACATAACTATGAGAATTCGCGAAATCCGATGGTTTGCATTTCTCGAGGCCGCTTTCATCGTGTCCATATTCTACCCCCGAATGACTTTGAATTTCAGTAATAAGTGGCGCGGCAGCCCATTAAGCTGCCGTACACCCTTTCCCAACCTCTTGTTATAATACACGGTATACGGTGAAATCGCAAGATCGATGGCAAATGACCGTCAGGCTCCGGGTTCGAATGAGTGAGGCATCAGGGTGTTCGACATCAATCTGTTTCATAGCACGCCAGTATCTCACCGAAATACAGGGTGTGATAATCCTTCTTCGGGTAAAGGGATGGATCATAATCCTTGCGAAAATGGGTCGGGTTCATGGCGGATTTGTAAATGATGGCGCATTCGTAGTGCCGCCCCTCTGTTTTGATTATGGGCGATACGACGCGACGGCCTTCACTCGTTTGCAGATTGCACTGAGCGAACTTATCCACGTCACGGCCCGATTTTGAACCGCAATAAGCGGTCTGTCTGCGCATGTCGCCCGCCGGCACCGTAACGGTGAAATCTTCGGCTGCCTCGATGATCGCAAACGTGTGTCGGCTGGAACGGACTGCCACCATCATGATCGGTTTACCCCAGATGACCCCGAAGCTAGCCCAGCCGATGGTCATCGTATTTAGCCCCTTAGCGGACTTTACGGTCAAGAAGGCACCTTCTTTGATTTTGTTCATGCTGTCTTCGGCAACATGCATGTATTCTACATCTCTCATATAAACCTCCCTGGTCAGTTGTTTACCGGACCGCGTCTTCGCATAACGGGTTATTGAGCACGGATACGGCGAGTAAAACGAACTGCTCCCGGTCATTTCACCCCGAAAGTTAATCTTTCCATAAAATGAGTGCTCGCCAAAAACTACCCGTTTATTGTGGTAGTCACCCGCGCTCTGTATGTTATTCACCCACGGTCAAAGTAAGTGGTATCTCTTCTCCTCCCTTGAGTTTTATTGATATGCGACCGGTCATCTTGCTTTGGCTGTTAGGGACGACAGGGCCGTGCATTATTATTGTCGTTTGAGCATCAGAGGCAGTCGATTTGAATGGCTCCTTTACAGATCTCTGTACCATCCGCCCGCGAAAACTGTAAGTCCAGTCTATGGCTATCTCCGTGGCCTCTACCGGAGGCGATATGACAAAAGTCGTAGTATCACCTGCTATTTCTTTTGTTTCGTAAGTACCCGTGGCGTTGGCTATGATCTCCTTGCCGTTGCGAAAAACCTTCACGGAATACTTTGATGAGGGTTGCACCGTGTTCTCTGCAAACGAGTAAGTTGCAGAACAACAGAAAACCACAATTAAAATGATGACTACTGCAAATGATCTTTTCATAGTTTCCTCCTTTTGATCTTATAACCCCAATTATGGGAAGATAGTGACTCTGCCTTCAGAAGACAAAATAACAGAGTCCATAATCGCTTTATCCATCTTGCGCGCATTTACCAAAGATGTCAATATTCTTTTATGATCCTTCTGTACTCCTGAATTGAGATTTATATCTGGAATGATGTGTACTGACCGCCACTCCCGTGAGCGGTGCAAGCGAAAAAACAGAGTATATGTGAGCGCGCGAGGCGGATGTGAGGGCGTGGGCCGGTAAGCCCTTTTCTTGCTAATACCTTGTCTTCGACATGTAAGACGATTGCGGGGCAATCCGCAATGTGATGTAGTGCTTGAAATTGAGAGGCTATCCGGGGCAGAATGAGTAAATGTCGCAGAAACCGCCTTGACCTTTCACGAAAGGATTTCGGATGCGACAGCGCAGTATGATACTCTAAGTACGGGGTCTAAGTGAGAGCGTCGGATATACTGGAAAGATTAGAGCAACTCGGAAGCGCAGAAAAAGCGCAGGTCTTGCAGCGATTTTTCAAGACGGGCAAAGGAGAGTATGGGGAAGGGGACATCTTCCTCGGTATCACCGTGCCCGTGATGAGAAAGCTTGCCGGTGAATATCAGGCGCTTTCCTCCACAGAGACACTCCAGCTTCTCCACAGTACCATACATGAGGCAAGGCTCGTCGCGCTTCTTATTCTGGTGTGCGCATTCGAGCGCGGAGACGATACTCAGAGGAAACAAGTTTTTGACTTATATCTCGCCAATACAGCACACGTGAATAATTGGGATCTCGTAGACCTCTCAGCTCACCGCATTGTAGGCCCATATTTAGAGGGTCGAGACAAATCAACGCTTTACGCCCTCGCTCAATCCCGGCTTCTCTGGGACAGGAGAATTTCCGTGCTCGCCACATTCTATTACATAAAACGCGGGGAGTTTGGCGAAACACTCCGCGTTGCGGAACTCCTCCTCGGAGATCCCGAGGACTTGATCCATAAAGCCGTGGGCTGGATGCTCCGAGAAGTGGGTAAACGTGACAGGGGTGTCGAGGAAGAGTTTTTGAGATCACACTACACGATCATGCCGAGGACCATGCTGCGGTACGCCATCGAGAAATTTCCCGAAGAGCTGAGACGACGATACCTGCGCGGAGAAATGCCCTGAATTCAAACTATTTTACATAGGGTTTAGAAGCGTGGAAATGATTTTCAAAGAATTTTCTTGACAGCGAAAATGGCCTAAGCTACAATCTAAACAGTCGGATACAAACCGACTGGTAGGATGGTTATAACATATGGCCATTGTTCAGTTTTTCCGTGATTGCGCACAAATAATCAATGTCATGTATGGTTAGTAAGACTAACGGTAATAAGACCATTTTATCGTAAGGTTTATAATTCACCGGAGGTATGGCATGAATATTATTGATATTGTGGCAAAACAAGCCCGCATATATCCGAAAGATCCTGTGATCGTAGAGGTGAAACCGGTATCGGGCACGAGGGAGGAGATTCGCTGGGCGGACTTTGAAGAGAGGACGAGCAGGCTTGCCAGCGGCCTTTTAAAGAAGGGGGTTCGGAAGGGAGACAAGGTTTTCCTTCTTGGAAAGAATTCGGCAAGATGGCTCGAGGTATACTTCGCCATCCTGAAGACAGGCGCGTGGGCAACGCCGCTTAACTTCCGGTTTACTGACGATGATATCCGGTTTTGCGCGAAAACGGCGGAACCGGTGGGTTTTTTCTTCGACGAGGAATATGCGGGACGAATAGGAAACCTCCGTGGCGAACTCTCTTCCGTGAAGTTCTATGTCTGCATCGGGGCGGAAGGGGCGAGCGGGATGGAGGCTATGGAGGATGTCTTGAAAAGCGGCTCTTACGGCTCGTCGAATGTGGCCTTGGAGGACGAAGACGAGTGCGCCCTTTATTTTACGTCCGGCACCACGGGAACCCCAAAACCGGTGCTCATACAACAGAAGAGCATCATGTGCACCGCCATTACCGAAGCCACGAACCACAACCTGAAACATGAAGACCACTTTCTTATGATGCCTCCGATGTATCACGTGGCCATCGGACATATGTTTGGAATGATCGCGGCGGGCGGCTGCAGTGTGCTTTTGACCGAGCAGATTAGCCCCCGTTTCATGGTGGAGACGATAGCGAAAGAACGCATATCGGTTGTGTTCTTGCTTGTGCCTTGGGCCATGGATCTGCTCGAGGCTTTTGACAAGGGAGAACTCAAGATCAAGGACTACGATTTGGGTTCCTGGCGCTTGACCCACATGGGGGCTCAGCCCATCCCTCCGAGTCTGGTCAAACGTCTCAAGGCCTATTTTCCTCAGATGGAGTACGATACAAATTACGGCTTGAGTGAGAGCATGGGACCTGGCCCCATTCATCTGGGGATGGAGAACGAGAGAAAGGTCGGCGCTATCGGTAAACCTGCGATCATGTGGGACGGAAAGATCGTAAACGAGAAAGGAGAAGACGTAAAGCAGGGAGAGGTGGGGGAAGTGGTGTTGAAGGGCGCCGGTGTCATGAAGGCGTATTACAAGAATCCGGAATTGACCGCTTCGATCGTGAAAGACGGTTGGCTGCATACGGGCGATCTGGGCAGGGTTGACGAAGAGGGGTTCATCTACCTCGTGGATAGAAAGAAGGACCTTATCATCAGCGGGGGAGAGAATATCTATCCGGTCGAGGTGGAAGAGGTCATTCTAAAACATCCGAAGGTGCACGATGTGGCAGTTATCGGAATTCCTCACGAACGCTTGGTAGAAGTGGCCTGCGCGGTCATCGCCCCGTTAGAAGGAGAGACGCTGACCGAGGAGGAAATTCGCGCCTACTGTGACCAGAATCTGCCCCGCTACAAACGGCCGTATCGTATCATCTTCGACCAGGTACCGAGGAATCCGACCGGTAAAATAGAGAAACCAAAATTACGGGAAAAGTATGCCAAGGGATCATGAAACATGCTGAAGCGGCGCGTCGATTTCTTCCATATAGGAAGAAGCTATCCAAACATGGTATGTTACCGTGTCCTGAATAAGCGGGCGCAGGAAACATATCCGACACTAAAGAAACGGGGGTCCTAAATGCTCAACCAATCTGTACTATCAGAACTCACCGCAATCGTGGGCAAGGACAACGTCCTTACTACTCCGGAGTCCTTGAAGGCCTATTCCTACGACGGAACAACCAGCTGGATTCATGAGCCCGATGTGGTGGTATTCCCAAAAAGCACGGAGGAGGTCTCGAAGATCATAAAGATCGCCAACCGCGACAAAATACCGGTGACACCGCGCGGAGGAGGCACCAACGTGAGTGGCGGATCCGTGCCCATTCAGGGGGGTATCGTCCTCACCATGACGAGGATGAACACGATCCTCAAGATCGACAAAGAGAACCTGACCGCCACCGTGGAACCGGGGGTGGTGCTCCAGGACCTGAACATGAGGCTTGCCAAGGATGGCCTTTTCTTCCCTCCTGATCCCCAGAGCTTTTTAGGCGCCACCCTGGGAGGCATTATATCGGAGAATGCCGGCGGTCCGGCCTGCGTCAAGTATGGGGTCACTAAGCAGTATATCCTGGGTGTCGAAGTGGTGTTGCCTACGGGTGAGATCGCTCACCTCGGGGGCCGCACTCTCAAGAACGTGGTGGGCTACGATCTCCTCCACATCTTTATCAGCTCGGAAGGCACGTTGGGCGTTATCACCAAAGCCGAGCTCAAGCTGAATCCGCTGCCCCAGGCAAGAAAGACTATCGTTGCTGTTTACGACGACATGACGCTCGCCGGTGAGACGGTCTTCCGGATCCTCGAAAAAGGGGTTGTGCCGGGCAAGATCGAGTTCGTGGACAACTGGGTTATTAACCGCATCGAAGAGATGATGCCCATTGGCCTGCCTAAGGACGCAGATGCCATTCTTCTCTTCGAGGTGGATGGTATTCCCGAAGCTGTTGAAAAGGAGACCGAGAAGGTGAGCAGTATCGCCAAGCAGTACGGAGCCAAGGATGTCCGCGTTGCCGAGACAGTTGACGAAGCCAATAAATACTGGCTCGCCCGTCGCGCCGGCTTTGCCGCCGTATATGGTAAGTCTCCCACGGTCATGGCTGAGGACGTGGCGGTCCCGAGAAACAAGATCCCGGACCTCATGAAGATCTGTAAAGAGCTTGCCAAGAAATACAATGTCGAGATTGTGGTACTGGGGCACGCCGGAGACGGCAATCTTCACCCAGCTATCTTAACCGACATCAAGAACAAGGATCATTACGAAAGGGCCGTCAAGGCCATGGATGGGATCTTCGAGGCTACCATGGAGCTGGGCGGCGTCATATCCGGCGAGCACGGTATCGGCCTGGAGAAGCAGAAATTCTTCCGCCGCGCTGTTGAGCCGGTGGTGGTCGATATGATGAAGAGCATCAAATCGCTCCTTGATCCGGCGAACATTATGAACCCCGGCAAAATCTGGGACTAGAAGAGGAGTCGTTATGAATGATTTGAAAGAACTCGCAAAAATCTCTTCCTATGCAGACCAGTGTATGAAGTGCGGCTTCTGCAGCTTTTTCTGTCCCGTGTACCAGGAAGAGAGGACGGAGACCTCGGTTGCCCGCGGTAAGAACTATCTGGTGAAACAGGCTTTAGCCGGTGCCCAGGAGTTCACGCCTGAATTGGGCGAGATCATCGGCAAGTGTCTGCTCTGCAAACGCTGCGTGGCCAACTGTCCTTCCAAGACCCAGATCGATCGGGTTGTCGTGGCTGCCCGCGCCGAGATGGTCAGAAAAAAGGGCCTGGGCCTCATCAAAAATGTCCTCTTCCGGAAGATCATGGCAAATCGAAACCTTTTCGGACGTCTGGTCAAACTCGCCGCAGCCTTCCAGTGGCTTTTACCCAAGACCGAAGGGAATATCCGCCACCTTCCCGACTTCTTGAAGGCATTAGGTCATAAGCGGAACATCCCGCACCTCGCCAAGAAGTTCCTGCGCGATCAGGTGAAGCCTGTCTATAAGCCGAAAGAGACCCCGAAAATGAAGGTGGGTTTCTTCATGGGCTGCGCCACAGACTTCATCTATCCTGAGCTCGGGTTCAAACTCATCGACGTGCTCACCAAACACGGCGTCGAGGTTAGAATACCTGAGGCCCAGAACTGTTGCGGCGCGGCCATCTACTTCTCGGGCGATTTCGAGACGGGCAGGCTCCTTGCCGAAAAAAACATTGAAGCCTTCAAGGACGTGGACTATATTGTCACCGCCTGTGGCACCTGCTCCTCCACGCTCAAAGATTACGTCAAGTACCTTCCCGATACGGAGGAGCAGAGGCGCCTCTACGAGGAATTTGGAAAGAAGGTCAAAGACGCCACCGAGTTTGTCATTAATGTTTTGAAAGTCCCCCCGGAGTCTTTCACTTTGCGCAAGGAATTTGAGGGCAAGACCGCAACATGGCACGATCCCTGCCACCTTGTCCGATACCAGAACATCAAGGATGAGCCGCGCTCGATCCTCAAGGCGTTGAAGGGACTTACCTACGTGGAGATGCCTAACGCGGATATGTGCTGCGGCATGGGAGGCTCTTTCAGTGTTTATCACTACGATCTCTCCAAGAAGATCGCTTCAAAGAAGATGGATGGGATACAATCGACCAAAGCGGATATCGTGGTTACGGCATGCCCGGGCTGCATGATCAATCTCATCGATAACGTGCTGTCCAATAAGATGCCCCAGAAGGTCTATCACCTGCTGGAGCTCGTCGAATAAAAAAACCTTATAAGGAGGGTCCCATGAAGAACGGTCACTGGATGACAGCGAAAGATATAGCGAGGGTCAACGCCTTCAAATGGCCGAACAAGGTAGGCATCAAGGACCTCTACAAATCATACACCTTCAAAGAGTGGAATGACCGCTCCTGTCGGCTTGCCAATGCGCTCACAAAACTTGGATTGAAAAAGGGAGATCGGTTCGCAGTGCTCGCTTATAACTGCGTCGAATGGATGGAGATATACACTGCCGCGGCCAAGGGAGGGTTCATCTGCGTACCCCTTATGTTCCGTCTCTCGGCCGTGGAGATGGAGTACAACATCAACCACAGCGAATGCAAGGTTTTCATCGTGCAGGGCGGTAAGGACGGAGCCGATGGCAAGGAATTTCCCTGGATCAACCAGGTGAACGGCATGCGCAAGAACATCCCTACCGTCGAACACTATATCTCTTTTGCCATAGGCAATGAGACCTATCCCGGCTTCATCCCCTACGAGGAGGCGATTTCTCAGGCGAGCCCCGAAGAGCCCCCGGCAACCGTGGACCCTGACGATATCTGGGTCATCATGTACACGGGAGGCACGACGGGTAAACCCAAAGGCGTGATGAAGAGCCATGCCAACCTCTTCGCGCAGTATTTTATTATGATCTATGACCACCAGTTTAATTTTGACGATTGTAACCTTCTCGTTATGCCCTGCTGTCACGTCAACTCCCTGTTCTACTCCTATGTCGTGACGTGGGTGGGCGGATGTGTGGCGCCATACAACATGGTGAGCTTCAATCCCGAAAACCTGCTCAAGACCTTTCAGGACTTACAGGTCACCTTCACGTCGCTCGTGCCTACCCACTACATCATGATGCTGGCGCTCCCCGATGACGTGAAGAAGAAATACGACCTCTCATCGGTGAAGAAACTCCTTATTTCTTCAGCCCCGGCCCGACGAGACACCAAGCTTGGCGTGCTCAAGATGTTTCCCAACTCGGAGCTCTATGAGGCCTACGGTTCCACCGAAGCCGGCATTGTCACCGTACTCAAGCCGCATGAACAGCTTACCAAACTTGGCTCCTGCGGGCGCGAAGTGATCGGCACGGACCTCATACGTTTCTATGATGAAGAAGGACATCTTGTCACTCAACCGAACGTGGTCGGGGAACTCTATTCGAGCAGTGCCATGCTGTTCGAGGCGTATTGGAAGGACCCCGAGAAGACAGCCGCTGCCATGAAGGGCGACTATTTCAGCGCCGGCGACATGGGATATAAAGACGAAGAAGGATATGTGTACCTTGTAGACAGAAAAGCAAACATGATCATCTCCGGTGGTGAGAACATCTTCCCCTCCGAGGTGGAGAATTGCCTGGGTAGCTATCCCAAAGTCAAAGACGTGGCGGTCATCGGTGTGCCTCATGAGAAGTGGGGAGAGCAGGTAACCGCAATTGTGGTGCTCCATGAAGGACAGACAGCCACGCCGGAGGAGATTTCTGCGCACTGCAAGGGCAAGATCGCCGGATTCAAGGTGCCAAAGAACGTCATCTTCATCAAAGACGAAGAAATGCCTAGATCCGGTGCCGGCAAGATCCTCCACAGAATGTTGCGAGAGAAATACGGTATGTGGAAGGACCATACGTAAGTGGAACGACCCGGATTGTAGCTCCCGAAGGGAGCGAGAAGGGGAGGCTCCGACAGCTTCTGCTGGTGGAGGGGGCGACGTGAGTCCCTGGAATAGTTGTTGCGAGAGAAATACGGTATGTGGAAGGACCATACGTAAGTGGAACGACCCGGATTGTAGCTCCCGAAGGGAGCGAGAAGGGGAGGCCGGGTACCCGCTTGCGGGTGCGAGCTTCTGCTGGTGGAGGGGGCGACGTGCGGATGGCGGTGGAACAGAAAAGCAGGGAGTTTAGTTCTCTCCTGAGAAAGGAAGATAGAAGATAATGCATTAGTTAAGAGAAGAATGATTGGGGCGCCGAAATGGTTGAGCAGCGGTGTGACCATTTCATTGCGCAAGATCAGTTGCCAAAACTTTTTAAGGGGGTTCTATGGAAGGCATTTCGAGGGGATATCTGGGAATCATCGAGAAACTGAGCAAGGCGTTACAGGTGGTCGGGGGCGTAGCCCTGGTCTTTATCATGCTCCTCACCGTCGCAGACGTTATTCTCAGGCGTTTCGGCCATCCCATTGTGGGGACATATGAAATTGTCGGCCTCGGTGGGGCGGTGGTGATCGGGTTTGCAATCCCTATCACTTCATGGCTAAGAGGCCATATCTTCGTAGATTTCTTTTACCAGCGGTTTAGTCCTGCAGGCAGGGCAGTTTTCAACATCACCACGAGGGTGTTCAGTCTCGCGCTCTTCGTGCTTATCGGGTATAATCTTTTCCTCTATGCGGGGGAACTTTACAAGTCCGGCGAAGTTACCCTCACCCGGCAGCTTCCGTTTTATCCCGTCGCCTACGGCCTGGGTGTCTGCTGTTTCATTGAGTTCCTGGTGTTGATCGGCGATGTTCTCAAGATTATCGGAGGCGACTATGAATGAGGTGACCGTAGGCATTATCGCATTGGGATTAGTACTGATTCTCTTCCTAACTGGCATAGAGCTTGGATTCGCCATGATCCTTATCGGATTCCTGGGGTTCGGGTATCTCATATCATGGCAGGCCTCACTGAATCTTTTGGCCAAAGACTTCTTCGACGTTCTTGACACCTACAGCTTCACCGTTATCCCCCTCTTCGTTCTCATGGGTCAAGTTGCCTTTAATTCTGGGATTGCCAAGCGACTCTTCGATGCAACGAATAAATTCATGGGGCACGTTCCCGGCGGACTTGCAATGGCCACGGTGGCAGGGGCCACAGCCTTCAAGTCCATCTGCGGATCGTCTCCGGCCACAGCGGCCACTTTTGCGAGCGTGGCGATCCCCGAGATGGACCGATACGGTTATGCAAAAAAACTCTCCACAGGGATCGTTGCGTCCGTAGGTACGCTTGGCATACTTCTGCCGCCAAGCGTTACCCTGATCATCTTCGGTGTCATCACGGACCAGTCAATCGGCAGGCTCTTTCTCGCGGGTATTGTGCCCGGTCTGCTCGTGGCCTTCTTCTTTATCCTTATAATCTACGCCTGGTGCAAGATGTATCCGGAAGTTGCACCGAAAGGCTCACAGTACACGTGGGCGGAGAGATTCAAATCCTTGCCCGAAGTCATATGGGTGATATTCATATTCCTGCTCGTTATCGGCGGTATTCTGGGCGGCTTCTTCACCCCCACGGAAGCGGGCAGTGTGGGGACCTTTCTCGTTTTAGTTCTCACCTTCGCGAAAAGAGATCTAAATCTCAAAGCATTCTGGAAAGCGGTTATAGAATCGCTGAGAACGGCCTGTATGGTTATGATGCTCATTGCGGGCTCGACGGTACTCGGCCATTTTATCGCCGTAACCAAAATACCTATGATCGCTGCTGATTGGATCGTGGGACTTCCCTTTGCTCCCTGGGTCATAATGATTTTTATCGCGTTCATCTATGAAATCGGAGGGTCCTTCATCGACGACCTCGCCTTTATGATTCTCGCGACGCCGATCTTTTATCCGGCCATTGAGAAGCTCGGGTATAATCCGCTCTGGTTCGGCATGATGATCGGTATTACCGTTATGGTAGGCGTTGTGATTCCTCCCGTTGCGATCAACGTCTTTGTGGTAAAACAGATTACTAAAGTCCCATTTGGCGTGATCTATAGCGGTGTGTATCCTTTTCTCATCAGTCTTGTGGTCGCAGCAATCCTCCTCTTTATATTTCCTGGATTGGCGACCTGGCTTCCCGGGCTTCTGATGCCTATGGGCCCGCACGCATAAGGCGGGAGAGGTGAGACCCGTATGGTGAAGAGAAAAGGTTGTAGCAGTAGAGCAGGGTTACATTACTTCATGTAATGTATAAAAGATCAAGGAGGGTTTTATGAAAAGAAGATCTATTGTAAGTTTCATGGTGACGGCCTTTGTTCTCGCAATCTGTCTCGTCATGCTTCCCGTAGTTTCTTCAGCCCAGCAGAAGGTGATCACGTTGAACTACTCGAACTTCTTCCCCGCTCCACACAAGAACAGCGTACTTGCCGAACAGTGGTGCAAGGAGATAGAGAAGAGAACCAACGGTAGGGTGAAAATCACCTATTTTCCCAACGGCGTTTTAACGCCGGCTGCCCAGACTTACGACAATGTCGTGAAGGGCATTGCCGATATCGGCGAGAGTGTCTTCGCATACACCATGGGAAAATTTCCCCTGATGGAGGTTATCGATCTCCCGTTGGGATATAAATCAGGCACCCAGGCCACGCACCTCGTAAATGCTTTCTATGCTAAGTTCAAACCAAAAGAACTCGACGAGACAAAGGTACTTTTTCTCCATGCGCATGGTCCCGGCATCCTCCACTCAAAAATGCCCATTGCAAAGCTTGACGATTTGAAAGGCAAGAAGATCAGGGCCACAGGGCTCGCGGCAAAGATCGTCACGGCACTGGGAGGAGCTCCTGTGGGTACCACGATGGGGGAAACCTACGATGCGCTCCGAACCGGTGTAGTGGATGGGGCGCTCTCCCCCATGGAGGCCATGCAAGGTTGGAAGTGGGGTGAAGTCGTAGCGTACACCACCCAGGATTTTGGCGCTGCCTACACCTCCAGTATGTTTGTCGTCATGAACAAGGCGAAATGGAACTCCCTGCCTCCGGACATTCAGAAGATCTTCGACGAGGTAAGTGCGGAATGGATGGGGAAGCAGGGTGCCGTATGGGATGAGGTCGATAAAGAGGGTTATGATTTTGCCAAACAGAAAGGGGTCAAGCTTATCGCTCTCTCCAAAGAGGAAGATGCACGGTGGGCAGAAAGGGTAAAACCTCTTCTCGACGATTATTTGAAGAATGCGAAGGCCAAGGGACTGCCCGGGGATGAGGCCCTGAAATTCTGCCTTGATTTCCTTAAAGCGAACCAGAAGTGACAACCGTGGGGATGCGTCCTGAAGGGACGCATCCCATGCTTCAAGGCCGACAGGGATTGCCGGCCAGGAGGAATACATGAAAAAAATACTGCAAGGAAATGAAGCGATTGCGCGAGGAGCGTGGGAGGCCGGCGTTACCGTGGCATGCGCCTATCCGGGAACCCCGAGCAGCGAGATACTCGCGGAGATTGCACAGTACAAGGAGATCACCTCCCAATGGTCTCCAAATGAAAAGGTAGCCGTGGAGGTAGCGTCCGGTGCTGCATTCGCGGGCGCACGATCCATTGCCTGCATGAAACACGTGGGACTAAACGTCGCATCCGACCCTTTCATGACGCTTGCTTATACGGGCATCAAGGGAGGGTTTGTCATAGTTGTTGCTGATGACCCGAATGTCCACAGTTCCCAGAATGAGCAGGATAGCCGCAACTGGGCGCGGTTTGCGAAGGTACCCATGCTGGAGCCGGGCGACGCGCAGGAATGTAAAGACTTCACCAAGATTGCCTTTGAAATAAGCGAGAGGTTTGACACACCTGTCTTGTTAAAGGGCGAGACCAGGGTCTCCCATTCAGACTCCCTGGTTGAGTTAGGCGAGCGGCAGGCGGCGCCCGTACCCCTTGGCCTCGATCCGAAGCAGGCAACGAAATATGTGATGGTTCCCGCTAACGTGCGCGTGCGTCGCAAGATTATTGAGGAGCGGATGAGGAACCTTGAGGCTTATGCTGATGAGTTTCCTTATAATGTGATGGAGATTAACGATCCGCGCGTGGGGGTTATCTCGGCAGGCGCCGCCTACATGTATACGAGAGAGGTTTTCCCGAAATATTCTTACCTCAAGCTCGGCATGGTGTGGCCGCTGCCTAAGAAATTGCTGGCCAAATTTTTCAAGAAGGTGCAAAAGGTCATTGTAGTCGAGGAACTCGATCCTTTCCTGGAAACGGAGATCAAGGCCCTTGGCTACAAAGTTTTTCATGGCAAAGACCTTATCCCCAACATGTACGAGCTTTCCCCTGAGATCGTCGAAAGCTCTCTCAAGGGGAAGGCCTATAAGGGACCAAAGATAAGGGAGAAACTGGATGATCTCCCGAAAAGACCTCCGAACCTGTGTCCGGGCTGCTCCCACAGGGCGCTCTTCTATTCTCTGAAAAAGCTCGGCACCTTCGTCTTTGGCGACATAGGGTGCTACACGCTCGCAGCGGGTCCCCCTCTGCAGGCCCTTCATAGCTGCATCTGTATGGGCGGGGGCGTAGGGCAGGCATACGGGGCTGGTAAGGCCTTTGGTCAGGAAGGCCTGGGAAAGATGTGCGCCGTGATAGGCGACTCTACGTTCCTTCATGGCGGAATCGGCCCGGTCATGGACACGGTTTACAACAAGGGATATTCGACGACCATTATTCTCGACAACCGGATTACCGGTATGACCGGCCTCCAGGAACACGCAGGTACGGGTTACACGTTGAGAGGTGAGCCCGCCAACATGGTCAACTATGAAGAACTTGTCAAAGCGCTGGGCGTGAAAAACGTGCGCAAGGTAGATCCCTACAACGTGGCTCAGACAATGGAAACGATAAAGGAGGAGCTGAACCGGGATGAGGCCTCCGTTATCATCACCGAAAACGGGCCCTGCATGCTTCACAGAAGAGAAAAGAGAAAGTTCCAATTTCCCTATTACACGATTGATACGGACGTTTGCAGGGGATGCAAGGCCTGCCTGGAAATCGGATGCCCGGCCATCAGCTGGGTGGAAAAAGAAGGTGCCACGAAAGATGGCAAGAAGAGGAAAGGGACCGTCTCAATCAACAGGCTTCAATGCCCCGGTTGCGGTCTCTGCGCGCAGATATGTAAATTTGAAGCTATCCTTCCGGGACAGGCGTGAGGAGGTGGATGATGGAGAATAACAGAGTAACCAATATATTGCTCTCCGGTGTCGGCGGGCAGGGCGCTATCCTTGCCAGTAACATCCTTGCGCACGTCTTTGTGGATGCGGGCTACGATGTGAAGAAGAGCGAGGTCCACGGGATGGCCCAGAGAGGCGGAGATGTTACCACGCACTTCAGATTCGGCAAGAAAGTATATTCGCCCCTGATCAAGTATGGGGATGTGGATTATCTTCTTGCCTTTGAGCTTTTGGAGGCGCTTAGGTATATCAACTACTGCAAGGACGGCGCGAAGATAGTGATCAACGATCAGAAGATATTGCCGCCCGGGGTTAATCTTGGCCTGGCCGCCTACCCTGAAAACATTGCGGCGGTCTTTAAGAAACACTTCAAGAAAAATGTGCACCTCGTTGAAGGCCAGAAGATTGCACTCGGGCTCGGAAATGCGCAGGCCGCCAATGTGGTTCTCGTGGGGGCATTTGCTAATTTCTTCCCGGAAATAAAAGATAAGATGTGGTCGAACGCATTGACTGATCTTCTTCCGAAAAAGATTCTTGAGCTGAACGTTCGGGCATTTGAGGAAGGCAGAAGGTCGTTTAATGGAAATTCCCCTTGAAGCATGAAAAGAACATCCCTACGGGGGGCGGGAAAGTAGATCGCCCGTCTCCCTGTAGAAGGATGCAAGGTGGGCGGTGAAATAGGCAAAAAGGACTGATGATGCCAAGGAATCTATGAGAGATAATAGCGCGCGTCTTGTGAAGCGAATGAACAGTATTGCGAAGATCGGAGCCAGGCTCTTCAGTAAGAGGGGTTTTGCCGAAACAAGCATGGAGGATATCGCCGCCGCTGCGAGGCTGAGCAAGGGCGGTATATACCACTATTTTGCCAGTAAGACTGAGCTTCTCTACTATATCCTGGACAATTTCATGGATATTGTGCTCAAAGATTTGTGGGAGGAGCTTGGTGAAATCGACAACGGACTGGAAAAGGTAAGAAGACTGATCTTCCGGCACGTGGCGCTATATCCCAAATATATGGCTGAGGCGAAAACGCTTTTCCATGAAGCGCAAAACCTTCAGCCGAAATCGTTAAATAAGGTCATAGCTAAAGAAAGCGAGTACTTTCGGATTACCGCCAAAGTACTCTCCGAATATTTTGGCACCTCGGTCAAGAGAAATCAGGTGACGGCCATGAGCTTTATCCTGCTCGGCATGTGTAATTCGATCTATTCCTGGTATAACCCCAAGAGTCCCGTGAGCCCCGAGCAGCTTTCACAAATGGTCTTTGACGTTCTCATTGACGGCTTTTGCGGTATTCAGAAGAAAGGCGCTAAGGCTTCGCACAAGCCGGCTCATAAACCGGATGCTTAGCGCTGGGTGCTAAATGGTGAGTGCCTTATCCGCCCTTGCGCAGAGCTTTTCGCCGCTATCCCTTCTTGCAAAAGACCACCTTTCTTGACAAGCAGCTTTTGCCTGCTATACTTGCTGTAAATGAGAAGAACATAACATAACATCGGGAGGTATACGCTATGGATTTCTCTGGGCCTGTGAAACTCAGAGTCCTCAGTATGAAGGACCTCGATGCAGTGACGGAGATCGACGAATCTCTTCTCGGTACCAGAAGGAAAGCCTATTGGGCAACCAGACTGGAAATTGCCGAGACGTCCGGGGTGCCGTCGCTCGCAGCTGAAATCGACGGGAAGGTGATCGGCTTTATTCTCGGCAAGGCGAGCGGCTGGGAATACGGCATCCCCGAGAACTTCGCCTGGATCGACACGATCGGCGTGCGCAAGGAACACCAGAATAAGGGTATCGCCCGACTGCTCTTCAAAGAGATGACTTCTATGTTCAGGAAGGTGGGTATCGACACGATCTATGTGGTGGTCAACTGGAAAGATTGGGATCTCCTCCAGTTTTTCGACAAGATGGGCTTCAAACGGGGTGACATGATCAATCTCGAGATGAAGATTTAACCGAAAGATTTCTTCCCCGAAGGCACGAATTGCCGGATAGATCGAATGCAGCAGAGAGACCGGAACGGTTCATGCAACAGTTCTGTCCGGACACAATTTTGCTATCCGGAGAGTTTGTATCGGGAGACTTAAGCGCCGCGGAATGTGGCCGATATACTTGAAGAGAAGCACGGATTAAGCCAACGGCCTAAATAGCAAGCTCGTCGATAGACGAGGGAGGAATCTTCGGTGCGGGACAAGTGTGAGTTCTTACAAATATGTGGTTTTTTTCGTCATTATAGAGCTGACGCCGGGGTGCGCGCCGCAACATGGGTGCGCATGTACTGCGAAAATGTGGACAAATCAAAGACATGCGAGAGAAAACAGGTCCTGGCGCAGACGGGCTCGCCACCTCCCGACAATATGGCCCCCACGGGACAAATGCTCTGATACCTGGAGCCTTTTCAGTTAATAGCGGTAGCGCCAAAGTCCTTTGGAATTCAAAACCTTCTTGAATCTCTGTACGACCCCTTTGCGGTTGATCAGCCGGACAGCTAAGGCGGATCGATTGGGATGAAGCGTTCGCGGGTCTTCTGCCCTTGACCGTCCCAATACCGGACATTGCTCAGGCGAGTGTCACCCGATTGATCGCACGTCGAGTATTACACAGTGATCGAGGCCATTGCCTGAGCGGAAAAGGGTTTTCCGTGCCCGGGATAGACAGTACGTGCACCAAGCCCTTTGAGAAGCGTCAGACTGTCGCGGAGTTGCTCCGCATTCTCAATAAAGGGCGCGCTATCCGGTTTGTCGCGATTGGAAACCGTATCACCGGCGAAAAGTTGCCCGTCCTCGGTCAATATTGCAATCGATCCTTTGGTGTGCCCCGGGGCGTGTATGATCCGCGCCGACAACCCGTATTGATTTAACGTCTGCCCGTGTTCCAACAAAATATCGGGCTCGAAGATTCGAAAGTTCCGGCGTGCGCGTCCGCCAAACCAGTGAAGAACTTTGAAGGTGATGCCCTTGGCCCGACGTCTCCCAAACCGGCCCGTTCTTACCATCTCTGCATCGCCTGCATGCATGGCGACCTTCACGCCGTACTTCTGTTGAAGCGTATCGCAATTTCCCGCGTGATCCACGTCCCCGTGGGTGAGCACGACGAGCTTCAACTGCTCGGGTAAACAGCCTGCCCCGCGCAACTCGGTCTCAAGCCGCGACCACTGTTCTCCAAGACCGGTGTCGATGAGCAGATGGCCACCCTCCACCTTTACGAGATACGTATTGACAAAGCCGAGAGCAATCTGTCGTATTTCCTGATTCATGTCGAGCATTCTCCTTTCAGAGGCAATTTTGCTGCCGCCTGTCTGCCACTGTTGAAATTACGAAGGGGTGAAAACGGCGCGATGCCTTGAGTAGTGAGAATCGGGATCTTGTCCAGTCACGACCGCGCCTTTTCTTCGAGCCGGTTTAAGGTCTCGGGGATGAGCTCAGAGAGCGCCGGAAATATGTGCATGGACTCGGTGATGATCCGATAGCTGTCCCTGCGGGCCACTACATTCACGACCTCCTGAATCAGGTTCGATGCTTCAGGGCCGATAATGTGAAAGCCGAGTATCCGTTCCGTTCCTTTTTCCACTATGGCCTTGGCGAATCCTTCCTCCTCAAGTCTCACATCACCCTGCGCAATATCGGCATACCGGGCGACTCCCACGAGAATATCATGGTTCTTTCCGGCAGCCTCCTCGGTAAGTCCCACGGAAGCTATCTGTGGCATAGTGAAAACAGCATGGGGAACGGCGTCAAAATTCATTTCTATTCTGTCTTCTTTATTCGTATCGCCTTTCAGCACATTATGCCACAGAACGCCGACCTCATGGTCTGCCGCATGGGTGAACATCGCTCTCCCCGTGGCATCCCCCAAAGCCCAGATGTCGTTCTTGCTCGTCTCGAGATAATCATTGACCCGGATGAATCCGGCGGGCGTCAGAGCAACCCCTGTTCTTTCAACGTTGAGGCGTGTGGCGTTCGAGGTTCTGCCTGCTGCCACAAGAAGGGTTTCAGCCTCCACTGCCTTCTCCTCGCCGGTTTTCCGGTTCCTGGCGGCAAGGAGAACGCCGTTTCCGCTTTTCGAGACAGAGAGCGCTTCATGACCGGGATAGATCTTCATCCTCATCTTCATGGATTTTTCGATAAGCGCCGATATTTCCGGTTCTTCAAAAGTGAGAAACCTGTCACTATACTCCACGACAGAGACCGCCGAGCCCACGGCTGCGAAGAAGTGGGCATATTCGAGGCCGATGTAACTGCCGCCGACAATCACGATGCTCTGAGGGGGTTTCTTGAGGTCAAGCACCGATTCATTGGTAAGATAGGGTACGTCCGACAGCCCTTTGATGGGTGGAATAGCGGGCCGGGCGCCCGAAGCGATGAATACTTTGCTGCCCCGTATGCGCTCTTCTTCTGTCTCTATGGTGTAATTGTCCACAAATCGCCCTTCGGATTCGTAAAAATCAAGGTTCTCAGTGCCCTTGAGGTCGTCCCGGATGAAGGCGACGCCCCTATTCCTCGTCTGCCGCATTCTTTCCATGATGGCCGGAAAGTCGATGGACATGACATGGGAATCCACGCCGAGTCTTCTGGCGTCCCTGATCTGTGTGGCCAGGTCGGCCGCATACAAAAGTGTCTTGGAGGGCACGCAGCCCACATTCATGCAGGTTCCACCCAGGTACTGGCTTGCGACAAGGGCCACCTTCAGGTTTTTGGAGACCGCCCTGTAGGCGAGATTAAGCCCTGAGCCCGAGCCCACCACTATGACGTCGTAATCCTTCATCAACGCTCCTTTGTAGAGGTTTGCGCCAGACTCATACAGTTAATATAAGTCCAGGTCCGTAACCGTGTAAAGTAAATGGCGACCGTTGACAGAAGACGAAAGTGCATTAATATGTAGATTATCTCGCGATGAGGTAAGTATTTTTTGCAACTCTCATATGGAGGAGGAGTTATGGCAAAATACGTTCTGGATCCCGATCATACCGCCGCCCAATTCAGGGTCCGTCATATGATGGTCACCTGGGTTCGAGGCCAGTTGGGCAAAGTACAAGGCACTCTCGACTTCGATCCGCGGAACATGAGCGCATTATCCGTTACGGCTGAGATTGACGCGGCGGGTATATACACAGGGGTCGAGAAACGAGACGCGGATCTGCGTAGCTCTAACTATCTCGATGTTCAAACTTACCCTGTGATCAGATTCAAAAGCACGAGCGTGGAGGCATCTGCGCTCGATCGGTGCCTGATCCACGGAGAATTGACCCTGCACGGTGTGACACGCCTTGTCACTCTGGATACGAGCTTAGCCGGTCCTTCCCGATTCCAGGATGATGACCGATTATACACTACGTTCGGCTTTAAAGCGGTAACCAGGATTAACCGCGAGGATTTTGGCATGATGACTAACATGGAGATCGAGAACGGCGGTTTTATGGTGGGCAGGCATGTCTACCTTTCGATCGATTCCGAGGCCGATCTGGTGGAAGGGTAGGTTTTCATGTGCCTGGGGGATGTCTTAAGCGTGTTCAGATTGTCGCTATCCTCGCGGCAGGATTGGGGTGTACCGATTGGATACGAGAAAGGCCTTGACAGGGTGGGGAGCTTTTATTAGGCTCTTCATGCCGTTCGTAGAGTGCGGCATAAGTATAGGGCCAACAAAGAAAGTAGCAAAAAGGAGAGAGACATGACTAAAGAAGAAGTGATCAGCTTTGTGAGATCAAATCCGGTTTGTTTTCTCGCGACCGTCGAGGGCAACGCGCCGCGTGTACGGGGGATGCAGATGTTTAAAGCAGACGAAAGAGGCATTCTCATCCAGCTTGCGACAGTGAAGGACATGTACAAACAGCTTGTGGCAAACCCCAACGTTGAGCTCTGTTTCAATGACTTTAAGAGCGGCATTCAGGTGCGGGTGAGCGGCAAGGCGGAATTCCTCGAAGGACCGGGTGTGGCCGAAGAGGTTCTCACGGCACGGCCTTTCCTGAAGTCCGTGGCCGATGCCCACGGGCAGGCCGCGATCAAGGTCTTCCGGATTGCAAACGCTCAAGCCACGGTGTGGACGAGAGAAACGAACCTGGCCCCGAAGACATATATCAAACTGTAAGAGCCTGCGGGAATGGCTCATCTTTCTCGCGAGGTCACAAGGTTACCATAATCGGAAAGGAGAAAATTGTATGAAGGTCGTTGCCTTTAATGGTAGTCCGAGAAAGGATGGCAACACTACCATCCTCATCAACCACATCTTCCGGCAACTCGAAGAAGTAGGGGTGGAAACGGAACTGGTGCAGCTATCGCAAAAAACGATCCACGGCTGCATTGCCTGCTATAAGTGTTTTGAAAACAAGGACGGGCGCTGCGCCGTGAAAAATGACGACGCCAATGAATGCATCGAGAAGATGACCAGGGCAGAAGGGATTATCCTCGGCTCGCCGGTCTATTTTGCCGATGTAACAACCGAGATGAAGGCCTTGATCGACAGAACCGCTTTCGTCTCCATGGCTAACGATGGAATGTACAAGAACAAGGTAGGCGCTGCTGTGGTCGCCGTCCGTCGCTCAGGCGCCATACACACCATGGACTCCATGAACCATTTCTTTCTTGCCGGGCAGATGATCATAATTGGGCGCGGTATTGGCGTGGGTAGAAACATCGGAGACGTGGAAAAAGATGAAGAGGGCATTCAAGGAGTAGCGCTGCTCGGGAAAAGGATGGCCTGGTGCCTTCGCAAGCTATACGGTTGAGCGACTGTCCTCAACATTGCGTTCCCGATAACTCGTCGATCTTGCCCGGTTCGAGTTACCCCTTATTGCCGTCTTAGTGCTTACGAAGAGTTTCTCTTTCTCGTGCGCCGTGAGCTCGACATGGCGTATATACCTACCCACACAGAGCAATCTCGAGGGTCAAGGCCTGCTGGATTAGCAGGCAAAGCGACAAAACGACATGAGCGGATTGAGCCTCAGCCCATCACGGAGGTGGCCCGACTACCGCGCTTTATGTCGCTTGACAAATACGTTTCCAATTCCTGATAATGTATTGAACGTAGTTTATTTCACCATGTGAATGCCCATCGATACAGGCGGGCGGATAAAGAAAGGAATCTCTTAGCCTTTATGAATAGAAAGATCGGAGCGGCACCCCTCCTGTCCATCCTCACCGGGCTCAATCTCTTTCACTATCTGGACCGGTATGTTCTGAACGCAGTCCGAACGCCTCTGGCTGCCGATTTCGGCGTCAGCTACGGGGATTCCGGGCGGCTCTTTACGGCCTTTATGATCGGTTATTTTGTTACGTCCCCTTTTTTCGGTTATCTGGGAGACCGTATTTCCCGCAAGGGTCTTATTATCCTCGGCATTTTTGTCTGGAGCATTGGCACCGTTCTGACGGGCTTTGCTCAGGGTTTCACCATGCTGCTCTGCTTTCGGGTACTTGTGGGAGTGGGTGAGGCGAGCTACGCCACGATCAGTCCGGGGCTCATCTCCGACACTTGGCGTCCCGCGAAGAGGAACAACGCCCTTACCATCTTTTATGTAGCGATTCCTGTGGGGTCCGCTATCGGCTATATCCTTGGCGGCGTGATCGAGGCACATTGGGGTTGGCGGAGCGCCTTCTTCTGGGCGGGTGCGCCCGGGCTTTTGCTCGCGCTAATCCTCTTTCCTTTTCGTGAACCTGAACGGGGTGAATCAGATGAAAACAGAGTTGAGGCGCGCGTAAAACCTGGTCTCAAGGATATCCTGGGTCTTTTTGGCAACGCGGATTTCAATCTCATTATCTGGGGTTATGTTGCATACACGTTCGCGCTGGGGGCCTTCGCCTTCTGGGGTCCTACATTCCTGGAGCAGGTCCACGGGCTTTCCACGTTAAAGGCCGATAATTTCTTTGGAGTGGTGATCGTGGTAGCAGGGCTGGCGGGCACACTGCTCGGGGGTTTCGCGGCGACCTTATGGCAGAGGCGCAATCACGCGGGGTACGCATTAATGCTTGCCGGTTCGGTATTCTTTGCAGCGCCCGTATCTTTTTTCGCGCTCACCTCGTCCAACAGACCACTCGCCATGGGGCTACTCGCAATCTCCATCTTTTTCCTGTTCCTCTGTACGGGACCGGTCAATACACTGATTCTAGAAACTGTGCCGGTGAACCTTCGATCAAGCTCTATGGCACTTTCCATTTTTATGATCCATCTGTTTGGCGACATGTGGTCGCCGGAGATTATCGGGCGCCTCGCGGATTCCATGAACGGTGATCTCAAAAAGGCAACCCTCATCCTTCCCGGGGTGCTCTTGATAAACGCGCTTCTCTGGCTCGTGCTTGCCTTGAAGACTTTGAGGGCGGGAAAGAGCGCATAAAGACAGGTTACAGTGAATATGGCAGGCAAATATATCATACTGGAGTGTCTATGAGAACGATGTTTTTTCCTCAAAGCGTGGCTATTATCGGCGTCTCTAATTCCCCGTCCAATAATGCTCGCGGTATCATGGATAACCTTCATCGCTTTGGATTTAAAGGAGACGTATATCTCGTGGGCTCAAAAGGCGGCTCGCTGAAGGGCAGAGATATTTATACGAATATGCGGGATTTACCCTGCACACCCGACCTGGCAGTTCTTATGGTTCCGGCGGGGCGATTGCCGGAGGCCCTTGAAACATGCGCACAAAAAGGCGTGCGTAGGGCCATCATCGAAACAGGCGGGTTCTCGGAATACGGAGAGGACCGGAAAAACCTGGAAACGCAGATTCTTGAGACAGCAAGAAAATGGAGCATGAAGATCGTTGGGCCGAATTGCGTGGGCATTGTAAATATCGAGAATGGTCTGATCCTGCCCTTTTTTCCTCTCTACCCTCACGAGACCAAGAAAGGAATTATATCAATCATCACGCAGAGCGGCGGCCTTGTCCATGATACCATGGTTCTTTGTAACATGGCCGGCCTTGGCGTGAACAAGCTGGTCAGCGTCGGCAATAAGCTCGTCCTCGATGAGAATGATATTCTGGAATACTTCATTTCCGATCCGGGCACAGAAATGATCGGGATGTACTTAGAAAATATCTGCGACGGGAGGAGGCTCATGGATCTGGCGGCGGGCACGAGTAAGCCCATCGTTCTTCTCAAATCCAACAGAAGTCCGGCGAGCAGAGAAATAGCCAGGTTCCATACTTCAGCCCTTGCAGGCGATGACCGGGTTGTGGACGATGCGGCGAGACAGGCTGGGGTTCATCGCGTTGAAAGTATCAAGGAGATGATAGAATGTTTCAAAGCCTTTGCTCTGCCGCACCCACGGGGGCAAAACCTCGCCATCATCTCGCGTTCCGGAGGGCACGGCGTGCTCGCTGCGGACAGCGCCCACCGGCATGGTTTTCACGTGGCATCTTTTTCTGATCATTTTTTTGAGATGCTCTCAGAGAAGACCAGGGCCGGGATCATACGGAGGACGAACCCTGTTGATCTGGGGGATATATTCGATATTAATGTATTTTTGGAAATTACCGAAGAGGCCCTTGGGGAAAAGGGTGTGGACGGCGTCCTCATAGTGCATTCTTATGCGCTCCGTGTCGAGCTCGACTCTACCAAACACTTCGTTTCCCTTTCAGCAGAGCTCTCGAAACGATACGGCAAGCCCGTGGTATTTTGTCTGGTGCCTCATCGAGAAGATTTGCCGGATCTAATTTCGACCGCGGAGACGGCCAACTTCCCCGTTTTTGCCCACGTGGACGAAGCGCTTGAAGGGCTCCGTCAGTCTTATGAGCATTTCAGTCGCCGTGAGGGTATTTCTGCGAGAAATCTCACGGGCCGGAAGTTTTCAGACACTCGGACCGCTGCCTCCTCGCTTGCGCCCGGTATTATGCCCGTGGACGGGATTTTTCATCTTCTCAGGCAATACGGTCTTGCCGTGGCAGACTTCACTATCGTAGCCGACGTGGTGCAAGGTCTCAATGCTGCCCGTAAAATAGGCTTCCCGGTAGCGCTGAAGACCGCTTCGCCCAATGTGCTCCATAAAACCGAACATGGCGCGGTGGTACTCAACATTGAGAACGAAGAGATGCTCGCGAAGGCGTTTCGCAAGATCGAAACGGGGCCCTTCCTTCTTCAGCGGATGGCGCCGCCAGGATGCGAGATGATTATCGGCGGCCGTCACGATGCGGAGTTCGGGCCGACCATTCTCTGCGGATACGGGGGCATATTCGTTGAGGTCTATAATGATGTGGCGGTCAGGGTAGCGCCGATCGATGAAGAAACGGCCAGGCAGATGATCTCGGAGCTAAAGGGGTCCGCTATTCTCGAGGGATTCAGGGGAAGCCCTCCATATGACAGAGAGGCTTTTATTCGAGCGCTTATCGCCATCTCACGGCTTCTCGCCGAGCACCCTGAGATCAGGTCGTTTGAGGTCAACCCGTTCATTCTCCTGGGAGAGGGAGCGGGGGCGATTGCTGTTGACGCGAGGCTTGAGGTGGAGTGACAAGGGTTTTATGTGCCCCGTTCCACACTCATGACCTCAAAGGGGGCTGTGAATCCTGTAATAGAGGTGAACTATGAAGAGGGTTATCTGCATTATCGTTAGCGTTTTCTTCGCCGTTTTTCTGTCGGGCTGCGAACGCATGGAGACGGCCGTCGATACCTATAAGAAGGTCAAGGACGACGCCAAAAAGAAATCGGGAGAGGCGGAGCAACAGGCGGGCGCCATAGTCTCCGACAAGCTTAAAGACAAATTAGAACCGCCTGATATCTCAGAAAATGGTAAAGAGGGAAACAGGGAAAACACAAGCCAGTAGCCGATTATCCGGTCGGCCGTCTCAGGGGCTGCCCCTTATCTCTATACGGACTGTTGTATAGTCTTCCGAGGTATTAGCCGTAATATCTGCGCTGCGGACTTCCCCTGCGGTTTTGAGCGCATCGAAAAGCCCTTTAACGCTTTGACCGGCCACCAGCGCGATGAAGACTTCACGGTCTTCGCGGTTTTCTTTGCTCACGTTGCGTGCGCCAAAACGCTTAAGCTCAGCCTCAATCTTCTCCGTTGCTGCCTCTCTGTATTCGGTATACACACTTATCACGATCTCACGGGGAATCGCACGTTGCATCGGACGTTCGTGAGAAAACGCTTGTGGTCCCTTCTTAGCCGTCACTGTGCCCGGCGTTGCGGAACCGGTTGAAAAAGGAGCCATCCGGTCTATCCCCCGGGATTGAGTGTCAGGTGGCACTGCCGTGGCAACGGATTCCCGTGCGGGGCCTGCCGCAGATTGATTGGGTGTACCTGCCGCTTGTGGTTTCTCTGTTTGTCTTAATGCCGCTTCCTGTTCTGAAGATTTTGCGGCGGCCGATTCTTCTTTCTTAAGCTCGTCTGTCCGTGTATCGTGCGCGCGGCCGGCAGGTTTTCCTGTCTCACCGATTGCGAGGCCATTTGAGATCCCTCTTGTCTTCTCTTCGTCCGGGCGGGCCGGCAAAGAGGTCTCCGCGGGGGGTTCCCTCATGGTCTGTTCCGGGGCGGCCGGAGTCTTTTCCCGGGGGTTCACATGTGTCGTCATCTCCGGTCCCATGGTTCTGTAAAGGTATAAGGCGAGCACCACAACGATGCAGGTGGCCATGACCTCTATGGGAATCTTGATGCGCAACGGACGGAAAAGTTTCTCGAATATGTTTTTTTCGGGTTCCACTTCCTGGGCCAGGCGCGCCATGACCTTTTTGGTGAACCAGGCAGGCACGTCCACTTCTTCCTGGTCATGCACGAGTTCCCGAGCCTTCTTGAGGTCCGAGAAAGCCGCGCTGCAAGGACCGCAGGCTGCGAGGTGCTCTTCCACGAGCCTTGTCTCACGGGCAGAAAGGACTCCGTCAATGTATTGGGACAGTTTATCCTCGACGTGGATCTTTATTGTCATAGATCACCAATGACCTTCTTCATTTTCAAACATTGTGTGAGCGCAGACCTTGCGCGAGAAAGTCGGGACTTTATCGTACCGTCGGGGATTTTCAAAATAAGGCCTATTTCTTCGTAGGAGAACTCCTCAATATCCCGTAAGACCAGCACCTCCCGATGGTCCTGATCCAGGGTGCCGATGCACTCCCATACCTTTTGGCGGATTTCGTTCCGCTCCAACTGCTCGAGCGCGGGCGTATCCTGGGCTTGAGTATCGTAGACTGTCTCCGAGGAAGCGGCATCCACGGGGTCATCAAAGGTCGTAACCTCATGATAAGACCGGGACTTGATCTGCCTCAGGCGGTTCTTTGCGTGGTTCATGGTGATGCCCGTAAGCCAGGTGGAGAACTTGGCATCGCCTCTGAACTTTTTTATAGCGCGATAGGCCGACAGAAACGCTTCCTGGACAACCTCACAGGCCTCGTCATAGTCGCCGATCATCCTGTATGCGATGTTGAGCATTCTCTTCTGGTATCTCTCCACGAGTTCCTCGAAGGCCTCAAGTCGACCTTCTTTGATCAGTGAAACGCACTCGACGTCGGAATCGGCCGACGTGCAACCTTTATCGTCCACTCTATGAGACACGTGAGCCAATGGAATTGTTCCCTTTTGGGAAAGAGATGGGATGGTTGATCACTCGAGTTCTCACGAGCACCTCGGCGGCCAGGCGATAGTTGTCGTGGCCATTTCTTCTCCGTTACGCGTTTTAAGGCAATAGTCACGGAATTTGATCCTCCCGTTGACCGGTACCCATCTCCATTTTTACTGCAATACAGGCTATTTTTCAACGGGAAAATGGCTTGCGAGGGCGGACAACAGAAATGAGAGTCGCGTTAGCAAGCCCGAATGAACCTGCCATCCACGAAACTTAAGGAATCTTACTATCCATCCGATCATATTATAGAGCGCCCACGCGCAGGCGGCCGGGCGTATCGGCGGCGGTGTGGATTGATAAAGGATTTTGCCAAAAGAATTGAGACGATTATCGACTTTCTTCCCCCCATTCCCGTAGTAATGTCGGAATTACTCAGGGCGCTGGAGGATGAAAATGTGGACATGACGGCCTTAGGGAGGATCGTGGCAAAGGACCCTTCTATGAGCATGAACGTCCTGAAGGTGGCCAACTCGGCGTTCTACCGGCTCCCGTATAAGGTGGCGACCGTGGATCATGCCGTCAAAATGCTCGGCATGAGAGAAATCACTATGATATGTCTTGCCTGCGGTACATACCGGGCCTTGATGCCTGCCCGCAACGAGCAGACCTTTAATTCTAACGACTTTTGGAAACACTCGGTGGCGACGGGGGTTATTGCGCGAAAGATATGCAGGGAACTGAGAACAGGAGACCAGCATACGGCCTATTTCCTGGGTCTGCTCCACGACGTGGGAAAGGTGATCCTCGACAGGTTTGCCCATGACATATATACCATTGTGATTCAGACCACCTTTGATGAATGCATTTCCATGATTGAAGCGGAAAAGCGATTCATCGGCGAATCCCATGACACGATCGGCGGGTTTGTGATGGATAAATGGAAACTGCCTGAAATCTTTGCCGATGTCACCCGATTCCACCATGCCGTTACAAGCGCCCCGGAGCACAGTCGGACCGCCGTTTCCGTAATTTCCCTGGCGGACCAGCTCGCCCGGCTTCGCTATTTTGGTTTTGGCGGCGACAAGAGCGGCGTCGTGCTGGCAGAGATCGACTCCTTCAAGACCATAGAAAAGTCGGTCCCGGAGATCGCCGACCTGGACGTATTTAAATTCGTGTACGAACTGGAAACCGTGGACGACGAGATTGTGGAGATGGAAAAGATCCTGACCGCTTGACGGGCTTAAGTCTTATGTTCCTTCCGTCATAACGTTCTTGATGACCGAATCCAAGGCCTCAACATCATAGGGTTTTGCAATCACCCCGAGAAAACCATATTCCTTGAAGTTCTTGATAATGGGATCGTTGGCATATCCGCTTGATACGATAGCTTTAACGCCGGGATCTATCTCACGCAACTTCTCAATAGCCTCCTTCCCTCCCATGCCATCAGGTATGGTGAGGTCCATTATGACGAGATCAAAGGGGTTGCGCGATTGCATCGCCGCGGAGTAGGCCTCAAAGGCCTCCGCGCCGTCACTGACACAGGTAACATGAAAACCGAGATGTTCGAGCATTTCTCGCGCAATACCTCTCAATGCCTCCTCATCGTCCATGTAGAGAATCCTGAACTGTAAGGAATCATCCGGTAGTTCCTCGGTCTCATCCGCCTTGAGCGCTTCCCGATATGCAGGAAGATAGATTTGGATGGTTGTCCCCACCCCAACCTGCGATTCGGCGGAGATAAATCCGTTATGGTTCTTGATGATGGAATAGCAGATAGCAAGACCGAGCCCCATGCCCTTGGTATTGCCCATGTCTTTTGTCGTAAAGTAAGGATCAAATATTCTCGCGAGATCTTCGGCGGGAACACCCGTTCCCTGATCTTCTATGGAAATCTTTACATAGTCGCCGTCAGCAAGAGGGACCATGTCCTGAGCCGTGAGTGTTATATTTTTTGCCTTGATAATGATTTTTCCGCCCTCTGGCATGGCCTCTTTTGCGTTTATGACCACATTGTGAATTACCTGTCGCATCTGCCCCTCGTCAATCTCAGCCCGATATAGGTTGTCGGGAAAGACGAAAGAGGCCTTTACGTTGGACCCACTCAGCGTGAGCCGCGTGGAATCCTTTATAATATTTTTGAGGCCCATCACCCTTTTCAACGGCTCGCCGCCTCTTGAGAAGGTGAGAAGCCTGTACGTGAGATCTTTTCCCCGCAGGGTTGCTTCCTCAGCCTCGGTCAAGCGCCGGTGCACCTTGCTCGCAGGGTCGACCAGCATTTTTGCGAATGAGATGTTGCCCAAAATCACAGCGAGAAGGTTATTGAAATCATGGGCAATGCCTCCGGCCAGCGTGCCCACGGACTCGAGCTTGCGCACTGTGAGCAGTTCCTCCTCCATCTTGCGTTTTTCCGTAATATCACGGAACACGACAACAACCCCCATCACGGTGCTGTCTTTCTCTCTGATGGGCACGCCGTTTAGCGTGACGATCTTTTCTGAGCCATCCCTGCTTACGAGAATCTCAACTTTTTCAGCGTTCATGGGTTCGCCGGTTTCAACGACGCTCCGCAAGGGGTCCTCGACCTCTGTCCTTGTCCTTTCCTCAACGGCGTGAAAAACATCGGTAAAGGAACGGGCGAAAGCTTCTATCTGCGACCAGCCCGTGAGTCCTTCCGCCGTTCGGTTGAGAAAAATGACCTTGCCGTCGGCGTCTGTGGTGATAACTCCGTCCGCGATTGAGCCCAACGTGATGGCCAGCCGCTCCTTCTCCGTGGCCAGGGCTTTTTCTGCCAGGGTTCGGACATTCACCTCATGCTGAAGCTCATAATTGGCGTCTATAAGGCGCCGCTCGCTTTCCTCAAGGAGCTCCTTAGAAACCGTGGTTTCGGCGAGCTGACGGATCATCCGGTTGAAATCCTCCATAAGGGTCTTGACCTCGCCCGACATGGAGGGTGTAAGCGTTACGTTCAGATCACCGCTGTTGACTTTGTTCGTCGCCTCTCTCAACTGCCTGATAGCTCGGGAGAAATAGATGCCAACGCCGTACGCGACAAAGGCGATAATGAGAATGCCTAAGCCCATATAGAAAAGGCCCATGTGTCTGAAGGAGCTGAGCAGCCTTTCCGCGGCCATGCTTAAGTACTCAGCGGTCTTGCTGTGGACCGCCTGCGTGTCTCTGATGGGCTGGGTGAACTCATCGACAGAGGCGGTTACGGCTACACTCAACAAAACGCCGTCAGCGGTTTTTACGTGGAGCGGGGCGATATACATATATTTTGGCTTTACTGCTCCATCCGGCTCCTGCCACTGGTAGAATCCCTGCGCGGAGACTCCGCCGAGACTCTTTTCTATAATCGACCACATGGAGGGAAAATCGCGCCTTAAATTCCCTGGACTCATGTTTTCGATAGCGGCCATCCTATGGAATCGGATGATGCCCGTGCCTGATTCGTGAAGACTCGTATAGCCCGTACGTCCCACGGGCTGTACTGCGATCACCCGAAAGGCGTTGTCTCTTTGCAGGTCCTTGAGCGTCATGTAGGGGTGAGACTCCATGGTTAGCTCAAGCTCCTGAGCCACGTCGGTGGCTCTCTGCTCAATCAATGTTCCCACGGATTCCTTAAGCACTGCCTCGCTCTGGGTCCACTGCTCTTCGTAGGCTTGTCGGATTGCTTGCTGGATTTCCTGTCGAAACCTGCCGCCGTATATTTCGAGCAAGAGGGTGAAGATCACGACGGGGATGAGACCGGCAGCCAAGGTCATCAGGAAAAGTCGGGAGCTGAACTTCTTCGGCAAAATCTTTGACAGCTGCATGTCTCAATACAGTATACAATATTTCAGCAGTATTGCCTATAGGCATAAAAGTAAAGAAAATAAGGTCTTTACGAGTTCATGAGGAAACTTTCTTTACAAAAGAATACGTGATATAAAATTAAGGTCTGAGTTCCAAATACTCTTACTCGCGCGGCGGGGGGTTCCATGGCATCGGCAGAAGAAATTTTAGAGGCGAACGAAAAGATAGTGTATCGCACGGGTCTTCACGGGGCACTACTCGGCGGTCCGCTCATGCTCCTGTTCATAACAGGACTTCTCGTGCCGTCAAAGGGGCTGCCGGCCCTACTTTTTGTTGCCATAGCCGTTATATGGGGGGTCTTAGCTTATTTGAGCATTCAAAGGAGCGAATTTGTCATTACGGACCGCCGTGTGATCATTCGGGTGCTCATGCCGGTCAAGCGATCATGGGAAATCCCTCTCATCGAAATAGCCGATGCCGACATTTACCAACCCGGTCTAGGAAAACTACTGAACTTCGGGAAAATCATTCTGAGGCTTACGAACGGGCGAAGGATAGCTTTCCGGCTGGTCAGCGATCCCTACGGTTTCATGGCGCACCTTCGGGAACAGACAATCGCGGCACGTAATAGATAGAGAGTCGGCGGGCTGTTCTTGTGGAGCGGGCGGCTGATCCCAGGCACAGGCGTATAAATATCGTGAAGATAACGAGAAAAGGCTTAAGATGTGGTTAATAAGCTCGAGCCCGGGTATTTTGAGAGGGTGCGCGAGATCATGTCCGGAATGAAAAGAGACGACATGAAGATCATTGTGAAGGCAACAGAAAAGATCCGTGATAACATGAGGCGAGGAGGATTCTCGAGGGTGACCTGTGGGAGATAAGAGAAGCCATTTCAGGGTGCTCGTGATTGAGACGCTGAGGTTCGTTTTTAAATGCTATTTCACGCTCATTCACAGAATCGTCATTGAAGGGTTCGAGAACGTGCCGAAGAGCTTTGGAAAGCTCATCATCATCTCGAACCATGCGAGCCTGTTGGATGGACTTCTCATATGGACATATATCAAGCTTCCTTTGAAGATCATAGTAGACCGCGGCGTGGCTAAGAAAAGGCTTTTTAAGCCTTTTATGCAGAATGAATACACCGTGCCCATTGACGCCATGAATCCTTATGCCTTGAAGGAAGTTATCGACGAGGTCAACAGGGGTACGGCCCTGCTTATCTTTCCTGAGGGACGTATGACGAGCACGGGAAACCTCATGAAGATTTACGAGGGCACCGGGTTTGTGGCCTACAAAACGGGCGCCCATATACTTCCGATCTACCTCGACAACATCTATTCAACGATCTTCTCCAGGAAGAAACGAGGCAGAAAGATTTTCGCCCGCCTCACCATGACCGTCGGTCGTATCCATGAGCCCATGAATCTCGATGGTCTTGCCCCCAGGATGAAAAAGAAGGCCGCGGCGGATACCATCTACCAGATGCTCTGTCGCATGCGCTACGAAAAACACAACCGGACATCGCTTATCGGTCGGGAGTTTATCAACCTGTGCAAAAGGAACGGGGGCCGGATGGCGTACAAAGACGCGACCGGTGTGCAGGTGAGCTACAGAAAAGCGCTCACGGGGGCCCTTGTGCTTGGCAGGTATTTGGCGGGGTTTCCCGATAAAAATATCGGGGTGCTCCTTCCCAACATGACGGCCACAGCCCTTGTCTTCATGGGCCTTCAGATTTTCAAAAGGGTTGCCGTCTTTCTCAACTATTCGAGCGGCCCCGGGGCACTTGCACATGCCATGGACCTGGCCGATCTCAAGACTATTGTTACGTCAAGGCAATTCCTCGACCGCGTGAAACTGGCGCCTTCGGTATTCGATGGCAGGAAGCTCGTTTATATGGAGGACCTGAAAGCAAAAATCGGCCTCAAGGCAAAGCTCTCAGGACTCATATCCGGCGCGTTCCCCGGGTCCCATAAAAAGATGACATCCGGCGAACAGAAGGAAACGGCCGTAATTCTCTTCACCTCCGGCTCTGAAGGTGTGCCCAAGGGGGTTTGTCTCTCCCATGAGAATATCATCTCCAACATCCATCAGACACTGTCCAGGATTGACATCACCGAAGATGACTACTTCTTTAACGCCCTGCCGATATTTCACAGTTTCGGTCTGACCGTGGGCACCATATTGCCTCTGTTTGCCAACGCGAAAGCCTATCTTTATGTGAACCCTCTCCACTACCGGATCGTTCCCGAAATCGTCTACGATGAGGCGTGTACCATTCTCATGGGTACCAACACGTTTCTTGCCGGATACGCAAGAAAGGCTCATCCCTATGACTTTCGTGCCATGCGCTATATATACTGCGGCGCAGAGGCCTTAAATGACGCAGTCTTCGAGAACTATGCGAAAACCTACGGAGTGCGGGTCATGTCAGGCTACGGAGCGACTGAATGTTCGCCTGTCGTTGCCATGAACAGCGCCCTTGAATATGAATACGGGACCGTAGGCAAGCTGCTTCCCGGCATGCAATGCAAACTCGTCCCCGTCGCCGGCATTGACAGCAAAGAGGGGACTGTGGGTGGATTGTTCGTGAAAGGCAAAAATGTGATGAAGGGATATTTGAAAAATGAAAAGGCGAATCACAAATATCTCGTTGAAGATGAGTGCTGGTACGAAACGGGTGATATTGTGGAGCTGACCCCTCAGGGATATATCAAAATCGTGGGACGGCTCAAACGTTTCTCCAAGGTGAGCGGAGAGATGATATCGCTTACAGCCGTGGAGGAAGCGCTGGCAGGCTTGTACGGCGAGCGCAGAACGGTTGTCGTTATGCCCGTGGAAGATGAAAAGAAGGGCGAGAAGCTTGTGCTCGTCACTAACTATAAAGACGCGGAATTGAAGAGTGTGCGGGAGCGTATACGTGAGAGGGGTTTGTCCGACCTCGCCTGTCCCAGAGAGATCATCTATATACGGGACATACCCAAGCTCGGGACTGGTAAGGTGGACTACGTGAAGCTCAAAGAGCTTATGTAAACGGTGTTCCGTGTTATATGTTATGTGTCCGCATGACGGCACGTTAGGGAAAGCGCATCCGCTCGCTCTGCCGCATCTTGTGCCCTTCAACGTACGTACAACTGGATATTCGGAGTCTCATCAGGTTTCTTTAAGTCTCGTGGAAGAAACACCCGTTCCTGAGGCGCTGCAATGCGTCTACCGCTATTTCTTTGCGAAAGATGCGGTAATGAGATAGTGAAAAGGCCCGAGGTCTGTCAACCGGTCCTTCACAAACCCGAAAGGCGAGATAATTTGCTCCGTTTCCTCCGGAGATAATCGAACCTTGAGCGGTGGCCCGGGACCGTCCTCGATCTTTTTGAATTCAATGATACCTATTCGACCCGTAGGTTTCAGGACCCTGGCTATCTCGCTTAGTGCTTTGTTGCCTGTGCTGTCTCGCAGTAGATCATGAAGAACGGTTGCCATGAAGCAAATATCTGCCGTACCGTCTTCGATCGGTATGTGCTCGTTTAAGTTCGCCTGAATGGTAATGATATTCTTTAGACTGAGACGCGCTGCGCGCTCCCGCAGCTCGTCAAGCCCCTCCTGCCATGCATCAATTCCGTATACCCGGCCCTGCGACTGAAGAGTTGAGGCCACAGCTAAAGTATAGTTACCTTTTCCACACCCGAGGTCGACAAAGACGGTTGACGGCGTAAGCGCAAGGGCATGAAGAACGAGGTCCGTGTCTACGAACTCGAAGCTGCTCCTGCCGGCCCCGAAAGGTTTGACGCTGCTCGTCATCGTATAAATTCCTTCGTTGACATGGTGCTCGTCCTCCGAAGAGCCGGTGAACCTCTCATCATCGCGCCCCAAGTACAAGTCCGGTATGATTGAGGCGGACGTGCCTTGCTCAGGCTTCTTCTTCTTCATTATTTGCCCGTGATTGGTTCGTTGTCAAGAGATAACGGAACAGCATAGCAACATGGGTGAGGAGGGTATAAGGAAAAACTTTAGCCGGACCGGCCTCACTTATCTGCAGTTCGAGACGATTACCGACGGGAGGTGGTGGCGGTAATTCTGCGGTCGTTTTAGCGGTATCTTAGCACGAGAAGGACCGTGGCAGCGGAAATACACAGGGAGATGGAGTTTGCAGCGATGAGCGGCCTGTCGCCTATGGCGAGCCCATAGATGAGCCACAACAACACTCCGATGCCAAGAAAAAGCGCCGTTGCCAGTGATATGTCTCTCGATTCCCTGAGTTTGAGGAGACGGACGATTTGGGGTATACCTGCGAAGGTGGTGAGAAAGGCGGCTACGTAGCCGATTATATGGTTATTCATAATCTGATATCCTTATGGCATTTTTTTGCGATACTTCTCACATGAAGTGACATCAGGCTTTGCCGACCGTATTTTCTTCGGTCTATGACGGACGGTGCGACGAAATTGCGTGGCTATTTACTGAACCGACAATTCAATTACAGCCCTCTCCCGATGATCCCGCTAGTTTAGCATACGAGGGCACCGTATGACAGAACAAAATGAGATACACCAGCCGGAAGCAAACGGGAGTTACCGATCGGCTGCTACCCGGTCGAGCCATTCAAGCGAAAATGAGCGGGATTAGCGGCCCACAACAAACTGATCCCTTGTCGCACCTTCCATATCGATCACACGAAATGAGTAGCCAGATTCGTTTCTTTCTGCCACGATGTATCGGAAGGCCTCGTAATCTTTCGAGCCGAAGGGGAGCCATCCGCCGAGCGTTGCCGCGGTGACGTAGAGAATCCCATCTTTTATGGTCCGGCCGTAGAGGTGATCATGGCCTGAGACGACAAGCGAAACCCCGTGGGTAACGAACAAATGGTGGAGGTCGTCTCTCGCCTTGGGATGCCTGTCAAGGCCGTGCCCTGCGATTATGGGATAGAGCGGCTCGTGGAGGAAAACGAATTTATATTTGAACGATTTCCCGATCTCTGTTCTGAGCCACGCGAGTTGTTCCCCGGTAATGCTGGCCTTTTCTCCTGGAAGCTCTGTATTAAGGAGAACGAAAAGAGTATCTCCCTCAGAGAAGGAATAATATGTTTTTGGAAAGAAACGCAGATAAACCGAGAGACTCCTCCTGCCTGATATGTCGTGGTTGCCGGGTGCAAGATGGAGCGTCTTATCCGGTCCGGTAAGTTCAAGGAACTTCGCCCACTGGCGGAGCTCACCGGGGCTATCGATGGCGTCCCCGGTGTGGATAATCATGTTGATCTTCTCCTGTTCCATGAGACGCAGGAAAGAGGAGTACACGCTGTAGTTTCCCGTCCTGATATGCGTGTCGCTGACGATCGCAAAGGGTTCCTGTCGCTGCGCAATAGCAGAGAATGGAATGAGCGCAAGGATGAAAACGCCTATAAGCGCCGTGATCGTCTTTCTTACACGGCGAGTAAGGTTGATCATGGATACTACTATACACCGACGGCCAGATGAAAAGAAAGAGAGTCCCCCGTTACATATCCGTGATCGTTGGGTAAGGACGCTTCCGTTTCATCAGATTTTATGAGGGACGAGACGAACGAACTATCGGGGTATGCTGTTCTACTTCTTTTGCCAGCTCTGTCAGTCCTTGCTCGCGCGTAATCGGTTGCCGGTTTGCCCTCTTCATGTATGCGAGAAAGTGACGGTTGCTGAAATTGAGATTTGCACTTGCCGAGTACAGACCGTAGAGGGTTGGATCGAATATCGGGCAATCACGACGCAACAGATTGGACAATGTAGTGGCGGCGAAGCCAAGAGAATACCCGATCCAAAAGGGAAGGCTCACGGAACGAAACGTTTTACCGGGTGTATAAACCATTGCCAGCATCCGGTAGAATTCATCGACAGAGGTATATTCAGTATCAAGCACGTGAACGGCCTTTCCGGAAAGATCCTCATCTGTTGCGGCGATATAAATTGCAGCGGCGACATTTCTCACGTGGGCCAGAGGCCAGCGGTTCTTGCCTTTCCAGGGGCCGAAGTGGATTATCCATGGGCTTTTGCGAAGCAGCGCCACAAATCGGGGCGTCAGGGTTCTGTCGCCTGCTCCCCACACAGCGGCGGGCCTCACGATCGAATATCTTTCAGGAGCGAGGTGAGCCCTTAACCATGTCTCAGCCGCAATTTTATATGCCGGATAAGGATTACTAGGATGACGAAAAAAGGTCAGTTCCTCTTCCTGCTCGTGACTGAAATCCTTCAACCCATAAACGTCCGTGGAGGATATAAACACGATTTTGTTTACCCCAAATTCCGACACGATTCTTGTCAGATATCTCAGAGAATCAAAATTGATTGCCTTGAAATCTTTATCTCTTCCCATGTCGCTTGCCCGCCCGGCACAATGGACAACGCGTTCAGGAACGCAGCGGCATTTGCGGATAGTTTCATTGAAGGCTGATCTTAAGGCGTACTCGTCCGCAGCATCACCGGTGACCATGGTGATGAGTCCTTTGCGTTCCATCTCTTTCAATTGCGGGCTTGCAGTCCGGTGAACCAGTACGATGGGATGCCAATTGTTGCCGATAAATTCATCTACAGTGTAACTGCCGATGAATCCGGTGCCGCCCGTTATAAACACAAATCGCTTATTATCAGATAACACCGTGCTTCTTCCCGAGGGTACTGAACAGTTCTAAAACCTGCTCGATCTGTCTTTCTGTGAGCGTGCTCATGACGCAGAGCCTCAGCCTGCACTGTTTTCTTCTCACTGCGGGATATGTAACGATATTGGTGTAAACACCGTTAACCCTGAGATCGTTGCAGAAATTGATAACCTTAGTCTCATCACCGATAATAACGGGAATAATAGCCGATTGACTGTTTCCCGTATTGAACCCTGATCTCATCAAACCTTCGCGTAATCGGTTAACGTTGGTCCATAATTGTTTTCGGTCCGTTTTGTCTTCGAGCAGCAATCTAAAGACCTCTATAAGACCGGCAACTACCGGAGCCGGCAGGCTTGTGGAAAAAAAGTAGGTCCTGGCATAAAAACGCAGGTAACGCACAAGAGCCTTCGTGCCTGCGCAGTAACCTCCTATGGCTCCAGGAGTTTTACTGAGCATTCCAACGTGTAAGTCGATTTTGTCCACGACGTCGTAGGCTTCCGCGGTGCCTCGACCTGTGGGGCCGACAACACCCAGGCCGTGAGCATCATCTACCATGACGCGAGCGGAATACTTCGAGGCAAGATCCACGATCTCATTAAGCGGAGCTAAGTCACCATCCATTGAGAAGACCCCGTCAGTGATAATCAGGCGACCTTTCTTCGAATGAGGTATACGTCGGAGTACCTTTTCCAGATGGCGCATGTTTCTGTGCAGGTAGACCTGTGTGTCAGCACCGGACAAGCGGCATCCGTCAAAGATGGAGGCATGATTGAATGCGTCATTGATAATTACATCACCGAGGCCGCACAGCGCCGAGATCACCCCTACGTTTGTGGCATATCCGCAGGAAAAGAGTATGGCGTCCTCGGTATTGTGGAACTCCGCGATCTGCCTTTCCAGCTTAAGGTGCAGGTCACTCATGCCCGCATACAGAGATACGGCTCCAGCGCCGTAGCCGTACTGATCGCAGGCCGATTTGACAGCGGCTACCACGTCCGGATGGCTCGTGAGTGTAAAATAGGAATTGGAACCGAGCATAATAACTTCATGGACGTTGCCGTCTCGCTCTTCGAGTAAAGAGCGGCTCCTGGCTCCGCTTAACGTATGGACCATCAAAGCATCCACGTAGGGTTTGAGATTTTCGTTTTCTGATTCGATACAAAAATCGTTCGCCTTTTGGAAAATATCCTGATTCCTACACGCCGTAAAATCCTCGAAATGTTTCATTTCAGTCACCATGCTTTCTTACGCTTGTGCCGTAGCAGCGCAGCGGCGTCGTGCCATCGCAATGAATCAAACAAAGATTGCATTTTGTACAGGCTGACTGGTTCGAAGACTTGAGACGGATCTTTTCGGGAAAATCCGGCTCGCAAATCAGCGGGCGACAAATACAAACCGCATCGAGGCCATGCAGGGTAAGACTATCGCGCATGACTGACGCGGAATGTAATCCTCCCACTGCCAGTACGGTTTCGCCGGTTCGCCTTTTTATTTCCGCTGCCGAAGGTATATTGTATCCCTCCGAAAAGGGCATGATTCTTTTCACGTATTGTCGCATGAAACATTTTTTCCAGACCGTACGCAGCCATTTGGGAATACCGGACAGAAGTGGATTGATTTCAAAGGCCGTATCCCAGGGCAAAGCTCCCCGAATGATATTCAGTGCATACTCCATGGTGCCGTAACTTATCTCCCAGGCATCGACCTGCAAAGGTTTTAAGCGCTCAATGGTTTGAATGGTATCTGACAAACGGATGCCGCATTCGGTGTCTTCCATGGCGCTCAACTTCACGAGCACGGGGAAGCCTGAGCCGCAATGTCCCCTGATATGCTTGACGATCTGCTCCAGAAATAAGGGCCTGTCTGCCCACTCGTCCCTTCTCCGGTTGGTTAATGGCGATAAAAACTGATGAATCAGATAACCGTGAGCCGCATGGATTTGAATACCGTCAAATCCAGCTTGCTGCGCCCGCCTGGCCGCTTGCGCGAAATCGTCGATGATCCTAGATATTTCCCTCGTGTCGAGTGGCCTGACACTTTGCCTGAAATAGGAGCATTTTTTTGACGAAACGCCGAGTACTTCTCGCCCCGTTATTTCTCTTCTTGTCTGCCGGCCTGTATGGGCGAGTTGCATGAAGATCTTCAAATCGGCTGCCGCCTCTTTTGCTCTGCCTACTATCTGCCGCCAGGGTTCGATCATTGCATCACGGTCCATAGCGCACTGTCTTTTCTGCATGGCCCGGCCTTCCGCTGAGACATAAACGAATCCCGTAATCAGAGCGCCTACTCCGCCCCGCGCAAGTGTGGCGTAAAGATCACCCAATCCGGGTTGCGGGACGCCGGTCGGATCTCCCCAGCCTTCATAGGTAGCGGAACGAATAATCCTGTTTTTTAAGACTATGTTTCGTAAATTAAGCTGCTTAAAAAGAGGATTGTAATTCATATCCTTTTATTCTCCGGCCAGCTTTCTCGCCACGCTCAGGACGGATTGAATATAGGCTTCCCGATTCAAGTTCTCCCTGGGACACGGAGGTTCAGTCTCCATCCTGGAGACAACTACACCCTGTTTCCGAAAATACAGACCGGCGTGGCTACGCGGGTACACTTCTCCGATACGAATTGTCTGAATCGTCTGCAAAGCATCCTGGATCTCAGACGTAATAGGCTCAGGCACACTGAAGAGGAGTTCATATTCTCCAGCACCGCCTAATAGAAAGGCTTCTATCGGAACTTCGGCTTTTCCCGCCTCCCGGACACCGCTTGCCAGAGGGATGCGATTGAGATCGATCTCGAAGCGCGTATCCGGATTGAGCGTATGCAACCACCACAGCGCATCCACAAGACCGCCGCTTGTGTCTATGCAGGCGGTGCCATATTTGTGAATGACTTGAGCCTCCCTGTTGCGGACTTCAAACACGGGGGTCGGTCCTTTCTCAAGGACTGCAAGGTTGGCGTCTCCGAAGTTTCCCGTAACCCAGATGGAATGAGATCGTTCGGGTAAAATACGGGACAGAGGTTTGTTGTCTCGAACACGACCCATGGCAAAGCCGCTGAACCGCCATTGTTCGGCCTCTCCAAGGTCTCCTCCGCACAAGGCGCAGCCGACACTCGATAAAACGCTTACGATCCCTTGAGCCAATCGGCGGACAAACACCTTGTCGGCGCTGTGACAGATGGTGAGTCCCTGCAGAAAAAACTCAGGCATTGCTCCGGCAGCGAAAAGATCACTGATGGTTGCCGTCGCAAGATTGGCCCCGAGAATTTCCGGTTCTTCAGAAGAAAACATGTCTTCTTCAGGTGAGAACTGGTCGAGCGTTAATGCCCACAACTGCCCGTTCATTTCGAGGATCTCGGCATCGCATTCAAAGAGCCTGTTTCTTTGACGTGCATCGCGTTTCAATCCATGTGTAATGAGTCCGATCCATTCATGCTCTTTCATAGGAGGCGCCCCTCAGTCGTAGCGCTTTGGGTAATAATTCGATCTCTGCAGGCAGGCGCCCGCGTGGATCGCCGTCGAATTCTATTTCCTGCCTCGGGGCGGCAGTGACTTTGATTGTACGCATCTTCCTGAGATAAATTCCGGGATAACGAACAACAGACCCGGTGTACCAGCCCGGCAAAAGCCGCAGAAAGCCTGACCTGCTTTTTCCGTAAAGACCCATCACCCATAGATTCCCATCGTCAGGTCTCACGCTTAAATCCAGTTTCAGTCCCGATGCCAGATAAGGGTTCTTGATCACGGAGAGGTTGTTGACCTTTGCCAGAGACACGGGTTCCCCGTCGATTATCATGTCCAGATCCGCGGGCCGGCTGCTGAAGATGGTCTTCAGGAGAGCGGCGCCGGTACCGAGCGTATCACCCAAAGATCGCCGCATTTGATTGGCAGAGCGGGCAACTGCAGCACCCATGCCGATATTGCTGCTGCACCCGAAATGGGCCGTGATATTATTCCCTTTTTCATCGGTATACCGTATCCGGCACACATCAACCTCAGTTATATTGCCTTTGAGCAACGTGTCCAGTGCTTCTTCGCAATCCACCGGAATACGCTGAAATCTGCAGAAATCGGGACTCGTGCCCGCGTAGAGCACACCCATCTGCAGGCCGGGGTTCCCTGATTGCAGGATCCCATCCAAAACTTCATTGATGGTGCCATCGCCTCCCACTGCGACGACCACGGATTCCCCCTCGCATTCCCTGGCCAGCCGACATGCATCTCCCTGCTTTTCCGTGACAAAGGATTCATAGGGGATTAAAGCCCTTGCAAGACGGTCCCTCCATGCCTCCCAGAGTCGAACGCCCCTGCCTGAGCGGGAAGACGGGTTCATGACCAGACGATACTTCATCGGTAAATCCCCAGTTTTTCGTACAGCGGCGTGGGTTTCCCTCTGTGCCATTCTTTGACAAGTTTGCTGACGATAGTCCAGGGAAGAGGAGTAACGTGCGTCTCATAACGTTCCATCAGATGATAAATATTTTCCCCCTGGCTTACACAGAGCCAGTCACAGCATGGCTCTGTGTAAGCCGATCTCATACGGGCGAATACGGTTGTGAGAGGTTCGTCCCGGACGTTTCCAAAAGAGATGTTGAGAAACTCGCAAGGCTGGATCTCGCCGCTCGCGTTCACGTAAAAGCGGTCGATACCGCCGGAAGTACAGCCGAAGGTCTTCTCGGATTCCTCAAAAACCTGGGCGCTTAAGGAGGGATAGTCGGCATAACGATGACTGTTGTAGCGGATATGTTCCTGCTGAATAAAGGCGATAAGTCCTGGATCGGTCTGCATACCTTGCTTATGGCCGAGCCACATGCCCGCCGGTTTAGGATGAATGAGCTGGACAAAATCGGCATCGAGCTTTCTTGCGAGGAACATGAGCCGATCAAGACCACCGATGCGCACCTCCTCTTCAGAAAGCACGCTGTTTATCGCAGCGGTCAGTCCCACGGCACGACACTGCCCGACGGTCTTGCAGGCAAGATCGAAGGAGCCTTCAACACCGGTGAGTGCATCGTGGTTTTTTGGGTCAGGTGAATGGATCGATATCATGAGACCGAAAAGGCCATACTTTTTCAGTTCTTCGAGCATGCCGGATTTTATGCCCGCCCCTGTTGTGTTGACCCACAATTCGGACCGTTCATCGAGACTCTTGATCAGGGAAAGGAGACGGGAATAACGTAAAAAAGGCTCTCCTCCTTCAATGTCGAACATGGCTACACCCATTTCCTGAAGGGCTTTTGCCGTATCGACCATAAGTGTCTCATCCATATCCGCGTTTTCATCTTTGCGCTGGTAGCAATGAGAACACCTGTATTGACAGGCCTTGGTAGTTGAGAAGACTACTGTGACAGGGGATGGAGGTTTACGAATAACCTTGCCCTCAAGCGCGGAAAAGAAGGCCTTGGACGGAAATGCGGGCAGGTAGAGATCGAGTTTATAGCCGCCCTCCACGCGGACCGCCTTGTGGTGTCGGAATGCGAGAAGGAGCCGGAAAGACCTGAGTAGAAACAGACAGAACGCTCTCAGAGACCATTGAAAGAGCGCCGGTCGCGTTAGATATTTGAGCATGACGCTGAGACTGATGTATGTGTAGAGGATTGCTTTTCTGAAACCTGTAATATACCGTGAGCTGTCTCGTTTCATATTACGACCTGGCATCCCTGTAAAGATCGAAGAGAAATCCTATGAAGACGTAACTTCCACAGAGCAAATAGAGCGCCAGAGTTCCGTTAAATATGGCGATAATAGCTACCTGTCCTGCCACGCAGGCCCTTATATTTGTGACGAGGCTGAAGTATGTTCGTTCACCATAGGGATATTTGAAGTAGAGTACGGCCGTCCATAGCTGCAGGAATATCGTTATGACACCGCAAAATACAAAATGTTCCATAAAGAGGATATCACTTGAAGGCATCCATTTTGCTATCAGAAAAAAGAGGTATACCGCTGTGGGCAGGAAAGCCCCGGCGATACCTGTTGATCTGGCCACTCTCAGCCCGTGTCGTACGATAAACGTCTTTTTTCCCGCTCTCCTGTCTCCTCTCACGTCCTTAAAGTATGTATAGTAGGTCATAAGCCCGTTGAGGATTATCACGAGTATCATGGCGGCTATTCTGTTCTTCGTAAAAAGAGGCTCAGGGAGCGGGCCCGAGGCGAGAAAGCCATACGCGGTGGCCATGCTTATGGCTAACCCGAATACCCCGTTTCCTACCAGGGACCAGGCCTTGGCGTATTCGTAAACTATGTTCAGGATAACCCCCAGGATAACGGGGATAATAGACCACGGGTTAAGTTGCCAGGAGAGACCGAGCATTCCAACGGTCAGTAAGAACGAAATACCAATGGCCAGGGAGGGATTCAATTCGCCGGTCACCATCGGACGATTGGGCGCGTTAATACGATCTTCGGCAAGTCCCATGTAGTCATTGACAATCTGGTTGACGCCCCAGCTGAGAAAAAGCACGATCAGGATAAGAATACCCCTGCCCACATGAAATTGGTCCGGTTCACAAAATTTATAGTAGGAGACGCCGATCCACCCGGCTATACCTGTCACAAAGCCGTAGTATAGACGCATGGACTTTACATATGAAATTGAGAACCGCAAGCCTTGATTCTGCATGACACCTCCATAGTCGTTAAAGAAGAGCGATCCCTTTTTCCATAACGCCTCCTGATTGATTTTCTCAATTGTCGAATAATGCGTCTTATCAGTCAAAATCATCATACGGAGATTATAGGAGAAAAAAAGAAGGCGTTTGTATCAGTTGATTTCCTATTTCATACCTATGCTTTCTAAGTATAGTGTATGCAGTAGTTTAGATATGTTTATACGATTCTTTCTGTCGGAGAGGGGGCTTTCGCGGGCGCCCCGCGTTCTCGTAATATCGACCATTGTCTTTTCAATTGGAGGAGGTCTATTGTGCTATTTTTTCCCCGTGCAGATGAGGTAGACCTCGGCGCTTGCACTCCGGGAGGCTGTTGGTTTATAGAGGGAAACCTTTCCAAATACTTTCTGTAGTTCTACCGTAATATTTTTCAGTGTTCCCGTAAAAAAGGATTTGAAGATAAAAGTTCCACCGGGCTTTACGCCTTCACGCACTATTTTCAGCACGGCCTCGAAGAGGTTTTCAATATTGGCGTTATCAACGTCCCTGATACCGGAGAGGTTCGGGGCGATATCGCAGGTAATCACGTCGAAATGATCGAGAGACAGATCGGCGAGAACGTTTTTGACATCTACCGCCCGGATATCGGCTGAAGTCGTACTGACATTCGCGGCAGGCAACGGGGGCGTGGGCAGAATGTCGACGCCAAAGGCATGCCCGCGTTCGCCGATAATGCCGGAGAGGATCTGAAGAAAGCTTCCCGGCGCGCATCCCAGGTCGAGTACCTTGTCGCCCTTCTTTATCAGGTGAAATTTGTCCTGAATTTCTTTGAGCTTGTAGGCGCTGCGTGCCCGGAACCCCTCTTGTTTGGCTTTATTGTAGAAACGGTCCTTAACGACGAACTTACCCATATGGGTTTATGATAAGCCCCTGGCCTGTGTCCTGGCCTTCGGGCTTTTCTTCCTTTTTTTCAAGAGATTTTTTGAGAAAGTGGATGAGCACATCGTGTGCCCCGGCCTCTCCGGCAAGATACGCCATGAGTCCCCGGTAATAGGAGAATTCCTTCATGCAGTAGAAAAGATATGCGTAGTCTTCCATCATGCGTTTAAGTAATGGGATCATAGCATTGATGTCAGAGCGTTGAGAGAGCCTTTCCAGATATTCAGTCTTTCTTTGCGCCGCCATATGAGACGGCAGGATGATGGAGGATGCGCCATCACTTGAGTATTGTTTTCTATCTTCCCCGAGGGAATCCCAGGTTATCGATAACGGGTCAAAAATATCGTGGGCAAGGATGGCGTCGAGTTTCGCTGCATTGGTCATTTCAGATACGCTCAGCGCATAGACATCTTCCGGTCTGCCAACACCCGCGGTCACGCCGGCAATAAAGGACTTCAGAGGCTTGATCTCATCCCTGAATTTGTGGGAACGGTTAGACCCCTCTTCGATGAGCCACGCGGCGTAGGCTGGAGAGATCTCTTCGAAAAGCATCGGTCGTCTGGTGTCCTTCCGGTATTCATTGAGGATGCCCTCAAAACCCTTCTTGTCCACCGGTGCGCTCATAAGCTCTGTGAGGCCTTTTGCGAAATGAATCTCGGCGTTAAGAAAAAGATAGGTATTCCTCTTTAACTCGAAGCCTGCCACCACGAGCCTTGTCTCGGTGTAGTCATAATTTGTGAGGAAACCGCGGTGCTCCCGCACTTCCTCGATGCGTCTTAAGACCGTGTCTCCCACCGCCTTCGGTTCCTCGACCTTAACCCCGGCGGCCTTCAGCTTGAAGAGGAGCCTGCGAATGAGTTTCAGGATCTCCTTGTCTGTTTCAACAGGGTACACGGCATTGAGAAATATTCCCGCAGGTTCGGAATGCGTCTTATCAAGCGTCTTTAAGAACGCTCGCTTTTGGTCAAGCGATAACGCAGAGAAAGCCCTGGCCTCACTTTGTGCATCGTCTGTGCTCTGAATGGCCGGATACTTATCTTCCATGGAGTTCGGGCGAAAACCCTCTCTATTTGATGACCTTGTAACCCGCCTTTTCGATAGCGCTCTTAATGTCTGTTTCTTTCGTTTTTGATTCGTCGTACTTTACACGCGCGCTTCCTATTTGTACGTCACTCTCAATCACCGCCGGAACGCCTCCCAAAGCCTTTTTCACCGCCATTACACAGTGCTGACAGCTCATGCCTTCGATCTTCACGGTCGTTTCTGCCATAATCTCCTCCTTATGCGACAAGCGTAGCAGCGCCTGTCATTATAACATGAATATAAGCACTTGGACAGCGCATAGCATGTGCCCCATTCGCGTTACGATTTGACGCTGCTCGCATGGAGGTATCATTCGCGCGCACTTGAAAATGTATCGAAACGAGTTTAATATTAATATATTAACCGGATTTGATGGTGTAAGGAGCAATTCTACACATTAAACGGGGGATCCGTCGAACGAGCGAGAAGAGGGGATGAATCATATTATAGGAATTGTCTGGTTCAGGGATGAGCGCATCTATCATCAGGCGCTGACAATCTTTACCGATTCAGAAAATATGCCTGCGACTTTTGAAGATTGGAAAACCCTCGTCCGAAGGCAGCGGCAAGAGATCAAGCGTGCCGGCAATATCGCTCTTCGCGCAGACTTCGATCCGGAAACATTTATCGATTGGTGCAACCTCCGTGGATTTCAAGCCAATTCGCAGGCCAGGGCGGCGTTCGCCGAGCATATCGTGCTCGAATATCAAAAGACCGGAAAAGGAACACTCATAGAATAGTTCCGGGATTCGTTTAGCTTAAGCGTCAAGGCCTCTCGCTTTTCGGTAATGTCCTAATTTGAACCAAATTAGGACATTACCCGCCTTTCACTCCCGGATTGGTCTAAGGCGTCCTTTCTCAATTGACACCCTATTTGCGAGGCGGTGCTCAGGGCATCGTGTTTAGCCTGTTAAGAGCCACGACGAGACCCTCTGTCCACGACCTGATTGCGTTCCAGTTCCTGAAATCTCCCTCCGGTGCCCCTTTGGCCTTCATCATCATCCGAACCACCATGTTCAGTTTGCTAAAGTCGAGGGCGCCGGCGAAGAACCCCATGTCCACGGGCTGTACATCCGGCGCGGCCTTGAGCGTGGGTTCCATGTAAGTCCTGGCAAGCTTTCTGGTCTCCGCGTTGTCTTCGTGAAGGGTGATGCAGGTAAGGAAATAAGCGACCGGCATTCTAGCGAGAGCGTCGCGGTTTTTTCGAATGAACTCCAGGGTGTCGGGTAGCCACGATGCCCTGATTACCGCGCTTCCGACTACAACTGCGCCATACCGCCCCACGTCCTCCACATGTTTAGCGGGGCGTGTGTCCACGTCGAAGCCCGCATCACAGAGCGTTCGTCCGATCGCCTCTGCCACTGCGCCGGTTGTCCCATAGCGGCTCGCGTACGTGACAAGAATCTTTTTACCTGTTCTGTCTTTGGACTTGCAGCTCGACTCGGCAAAATCGGCTCCGGCCGCATTTGCCTTTTGTGCCGAGAGGGCCTTGCCGCCGAGCACAAGCAAGCCTGCAGCGCACCCGGCATATATCGCCCCGGCACGCATGAATTCTCTCCTCGTGAAATCTCTCATTGTCCCTCCTCCCGACACGCATCTCTGGCAGCGATCCTTTTCTGAATCCCGGCAATGACCTTTTGCTTTTGGCCCTGGTCGAGGGTTGAATAGAAGGATGCGAAAAGGTCGAGATCGGCCTGCAGGGTTACGGAAGCGCTTTCGATCTTCTTCTTCATCATGGCGGTGAGCATCGCAACGTCGGGTGATTCTTTGGCAAGTGCATCGCGAACAGCCTCTTTGAACTGTTTTCTGTCCTCTTTCGCAGCGAGCATTTGTGCTTTCAGCTGTGCCCGGAACTCATCGTACTTTGTTTTCTGAGTGGGGGTCAGACTCAGTTCCTTGATCTTACGGTCAAGCCGTTTCAATATGAAGCCAGACATATCTCGGTCGGATACGTGAAAGCGATGGAACCATCCGGCGAACGGGCCGGAATTCTGACCGCAGCCCGCCACGGCTATGCCCGCGACCATTAAGACGAGAATTATACCTACCATACTTCCAAAAACCGCGAAACGTTTTCGTATCTTCATTGCTTCCTCCCGGTTCTTTGTGGGCTGTTGCCCTGTGGAAACAGGATAGCGCCCGAATGTAAAGACAGTTTGTCTGATGTGAAAAAAAGTGTAAAATAGATGCAAAAGAATGCAAAAAGGGGTGACATTCGTGGCAAACAGGGTTCTAATCATTGATGATGATGAAAAGCTGCGCAAGCTTCTTGGAGAGTACTTGAAAGATCACGGATTCCATGTCAGATGCCTGGCCGACGGTGTCGATGTGCCGGGCATCCTGTCCACGGATTTACCCGATCTCGTCATACTGGATATCATGCTGCCGGGAAAAGACGGATTGGAAGTGCTCAAAGAGGTGAGGAAGGACTATGGTCGGCTGCCCGTTATCATGCTTACAGCCAGGGGGGACGACACTGACCGTATCGTGGGGCTCGAACTGGGCGCAGACGATTACCTGCCGAAGCCGTTCAATCCCAGAGAGCTTCTTGCCAGGATCAAGGCAGTCCTCAGAAGATCCATCCATTCAGAGACAGACGGGGACGAACAGATCCGCCATACTACCATCAATGCTGCAGGGATTTCCCTGAATACGGCAAAGCAGACCGTTACCGTGGAAGGCAGGGAAATGGAACTGTCCACCGCGGAGTTCAGGATTCTGGAGGTGCTCATGAAAAACCCGAACACGGTGATGAGTCGCGACCAGCTCATGACGCTCGCCCGCGGTCGTGATTTCACGGCCTTCGACAGAAGTATCGATGTTCATATCAGCAAGCTTAGATCCAAAGTGGAGGTTGACCCCGGAGCACCCAGGCGAATAAAGACCATCTGGGGCACGGGCTATATGCTGGTGGATTCTCGGTGAAGCTCAGGTCGACCTATACAAAGATATTTCTGTCCTTTCTTGTGGTTTTCTTCATGACGGAGATCCTCGTCTTCCTTCTCTTCATCATGGTTCCTGCGCGACATTTTGCGGTACGATTCGAAGAGCTCGTCAAGTCAAAGGTTCAGTCGGTCAAAGGGATTGCGGAGGATAAAATCGTATCCTCTCCTGATACTGAATTATCCAAGAATGTCCTCCTCAAGGAATTTGTTTCAGATTTCGCCAGGATTTCCGGCGCAGAGGTATGGCTCACAGGAAATGACGGCAGGCTGGTGCTTAAATCTTTTTCCGGCGAACTCCCATCTCTGCCGGAAGCCTCGGGACAGGCCCGTCCCCGCAGTTACAGGTTCTTCAGACTCTATGCCTTGAGGGAATTCGATATGCATACGGTTATTCCTTTGAGCCCTTGGGGAAGACACGTGGGAGACCTCCACATTCTCTTCAAGAGACCGCCATCTTCTGCGCCCAGCCGCCTTTTTGCCGTGGGTCTATTCATGATAGGCGCAATCGCCGCCCTGGCCGCAATGCCTGTTTCAGGGCTTATCACCAGACGGGTGGGGCAGCTCCGTAGACGGGTGGGGCAGCTCCGTTTGTCCGCCGCTCTGATCGCGGAAGGGGACCTCTCTCATCGGGTCGTTGTCCGGGGTGAGGACGAGATTAGCGACCTTGCGCGGACGTTTAACGACATGGCGGACAAGGTCGAAGGTATGATAAGAGGCGGAAAAGAGCTTACCGCAAATATATCCCATGAGCTGCGAGCGCCGCTCACAAGAATTCGGATTGCGGAAGAACTGCTTCACGAGAAGGCGGGAGAGGGAGTTCTGGACGCAAGGGATCTTACCGAACACCTCGACGGGATTCGGGAAGACATAGACGAGCTCGACGCACTCATCGGTCGTATCCTGGACTTGTCGAAGCTTCAGATGGGACAGTCTCCGCTCAGGCTTGAACCGGTCGATCCATCTGATCTTACAAGCGAGTTGCTCGAGAAATTCCATCCTGTCGTGGAACGAAAAGGCCTTCATGTTGCCGCCGAGCTCTCACGGGGTGCTTCCTTTCTTACCGATAAGGAGACGCTGCGCGTGGCGCTCACAAACGTTCTCGATAACGCAATTAAATTCTGTCCTGATGGAAAAGACATTTTCGTAGAGGTGGCGTGGAAGCCGAATACGACGGAGTTGAGGTTCAGGAATACCTCCGAGGAGTTCTCCCCTGAGGAGCTTTCCCGCATGTTCGATCCTTTTTACCGCCTGAAACGATCCGCCGCCATGGGCTCGGGATTGGGTCTCACCATCGCCAGGAAAGCTATTGAAAGACTCGGTGGCACGATTGAAGCGGCAAATACGAACGGAGGACTTGAGATCATCATAGTTCTGCCGCGCCAATGATACTAAGTGGTGGGGATTTGAGCAGAGGATCAGGATTATTTGTTTGCAAAGCGAGAGATTTGGACGGTTCAGCTACGAAGTGTGCACAGCTCGATCGCGTAAAACCTGCCCGTTGCCGCCGGAAATTAGTTGTTATCCTGCAAAGCCCTTGACATGATACGTATCTAGGAACAATTTTTACATAACAGAGCAAAAAAGGAGGTAGTGCGATGCCAACAAAGAAAGTAGTGAAGAAGCAACCCCAAAAACAAGTTAAGAAAACAAAGGTCGCTAAGAGATCCACACTGAAGAAGGGTAGCAAATTGAGTTGTAACGTCTGTGGTATGGTCGTAACGGTGGATGCCTTGTGTGATTGTGTTGAAACGTGCGATCTAATTTGTTGCGACGAACCTATGAAAGTTAAGAAATGAGATGAATGTCGCCAGCCAATAGCCGAAAGCCAATAGCCGAAAGCTAATAGCCGGGCATCTTGCATGATACTATCAAATACGAGTTGAAAGGACGGAGGAAACGGTCGTCCTTGCAATATCGCCGGTAACTCAACCACATCGTGACGGCCTTTCGGGTCGTTACCCAATCTAGAAACCTGGTTTATTTTTCCGCACTCGGGCAAGAAAAAGAGGATGCTGGCATTGTCAAGCCGTTCTGTTGCGCTATGTGGCAGTGACCGGAGGTCTTAGGCCAGATTCTTACAACTGTTGATTAAACTGCAGTCCATACATACATTCGGGTAGTAGAGTGAGGAGGCAGGTATGGATGAAATGTTTATAAGAAAAGTACGGGCAGCAGCCGTAGCCGGATGGTGGACTGTCCTTATCGCCTACTGTATCCTACTTTTTCAATGGCTTGCTTACATAGTAATCATGGCCAGGCAGCCCGCTCAAATGCAGTGCCTATGGGGCTTAGGTGCATCATGGCCTGAAATTCGCACTATCTGGCTGTGGGCAATGGTGGCATTCAAGTTTTTGATCGGGACAACACTATTTGTGACTCTCTGGCTGACACTTTGGGCAAGGCAACTGGCAAAAAGATTGAATCGCTGATACGGAGATAGGCGGGAAACAACCGCCATCATGTTTCGTCCTGATAGGGTTGACTCACCTCACTGACCCCTGAATGGACGCAGGGCAGGCGCGAGCGACATATCAAGAAATGTTTCAACACAAACAACGTGAACGGATTGTACCTCCTGCTTTTCCGTTCAGAAGGATACTTCCATGACCTCCCGTACGATCAAACAAGGCACGGTATCCAGGAAAGGCTCTTCTGAGTAACCCTTCGGCGCTTGCATGTCGCTTATCGGTTGCGCCCGTCACCGCTCACCGTACCAATTCGACAAAATTGAAGATCATGGATAGAGCTGTAGAATAAGGGAGCGGCGCGCCTTCCGCGCGTCCCCTCCGCACCGCTAATACGCCTTTGTCAATGTGCACTTTCTATCGATAGGAACCGGTTCGTACAGAGGCGGGTAGTCTTTTGCACCTTACGCAATTCGTCTAATGACACCTTCCGGGCATGCTTGCGCGCATGATAAACATCCAATACAATCTTCGGGCTTATCCACTTTCATATGGCGATGATTAATAAGGAATTTGATCCCTACCACTTTTAAGACGTCATTTGGGCATTCCTCGACGCATTTACCACAGGCTGTACATTTAGCGGTATTAATGTCCAGATACTCGGTTTTAATATGGTGCCTTGCCATTCATTTCTCCTTTATCGTCTGGAACAATACGGCGCTGCGGCAGCAAGCACAGAACTGCATTACGCCCTTTCCGTTTTGGCAACAACGATATTTGATTTTGATGTGCGAAAAATAACATCGACTTCCTGGAATCCCGCCTCTTTCAGTGTCCGGATCTGTGTTTCTTCACTGCAAGGAATGTCGATATGGTATTGTTTGTCTTCCGATAAAGAATGCTTCCGCTTTTGCCAATGGAATTGCCTTAAAAGTCTTCTTTGCTCTTCCAGGGAAAATACGACGTAGTCTCCTTCGACAAATGTACCCCCCGGAACAAGGAGCTTCTTCACCTTCTTGTAAAGAGCGCGTTTCTGCCTCAGAGTTAGATGATGAAGTGTCATCACGGACACCACATAATCGAAGGTACGTGGCTTGAACTCGAGTGAAAGGTAAGAATCGGCAATAGTTCTAATCTGGGAACTAAAAGTTTCGTACTTTTGAAGTAATTCTTTCAACATCACTTCGGATAGATCGATAGCGGTTATTCTAGCATTTGGCGCATTGGCCAGAATGAATTGTAATTCAATTCCCGTTCCCGCACCCAGGTCCAGGACTTCGATAGGTTCATTTGTACTTTTGAAAGCGGCGCCAATCTTATCATAGAAACTGTTGTAATCCTCAACCCGGGAGGCCATGTGTTCATCATAGCCATCCACTCTGAGGTCGAAAAAGGATTTCATTTCTTCGGGTGCGTCAGTCATTCTGTTCTCTCCCGGCGCCTCACTGCACATCACGAGCAGGCGCTCCCGTCCCATTTGTCAAGACACATTGAACCTGATGTGAAGAATGTCCCCATTCCTGACCATATAGTCGCGGCCTTCAAGCCTGAGCAGTCCCTTTTCACGGGCCGTGTGCTCGGAGCCACACTTAAGAAAATCATCTACGTTGATCACCTCGGCTTTGATAAAACCCTTTTCCATATCGGTATGGATCTTGCCGGCAGCTTGCACACAGGTCGTGTTCCTGGGGATGGTCCAGGCGCGCATTTGATTGCCTACGATGGTATAGAAAGTAATGAGGCCCAGAATTTCATAGCCTACCCTGATGACATTGTGGATGGACATTTCCTTCATGCCATAAAGCTC
>DATKMQ010000175.1 GCA_035541755.1 Syntrophorhabdaceae bacterium | reverse complement strand
GAGAAGCCCTGTGGATAGCCGCTGTGGGCTCTTTCATTGCCGGCACGCTGGGATGTGTCGTGGTCTCGCTCGTAGGTCCCGGTATAGCCAAATACGCACTTAAATTCGGCCCGGCCGAAAATGCGGGCCTGCTCTTCTTTGCCCTTACTACCCTGGTAAGTCTGTCAGGAGGGTCGATCATCAAGGGATTTATCGCCGGAATAGGGGGTCTTGTTCTCGCGTCCGTGGGTACCGATCCAATGTCTGCTACAAACCGGTTTACCTTCGGCTCCACAGGCCTCTCCAGGGGTCTGGAAATAGCCCCTATCATTGTGGGTCTTTTCGGAATTGCGGAAATGCTCTCCGGTGCAGAAGAAGGGATCGGCAAGATATACGAGGGGACCTTAGGAAAGATGATGCCACGAGGCAAGGAACTGGCTCGCGGTCTATGGGCGTCTCTCAGGGGCACCCTTCTTGGCCTGCCGCTTGGTTTCTTCCCGGGTGTGAGCGGCGTAATGGTGACGTTTCTCGCCTATGACATAGAAAAGAAGATCTCCAAAACACCGGAAAGATTCGGGCATGGGGCCATCGAGGGTGTTGCGAGCGTGGAGGCCTCGAACAACGCGGTTGCGCAGACGAATTTCATTCCTCTCCTTTCGCTTGGCATCCCTGTCGGTCCGTCCATGGCGATCATCCTTGCTACGCTCATGATCCACGGCTTGCAGCCTGGACCACTCCTCTTTGTGCAACAGAAGCAGTTCGTCTGGACGGTGATAGCGAGTATGTATATAGGCAATGTTATGCTGCTCGTCCTGAATCTGCCGCTCGTTGGTCTGTGGGCCCGCATTAGCACAATCCCTTATAAGTATCTTGCCCCTGCCATCTTTGGCCTCTGTGTTGTCGGCGCCTACTCGGGACGCAGCACCATGATGGATGTCTGGATCGCCATCGGCGCCGGCGTGCTTGGTTACTTCATGAAGAAAGCCCGTTGGCCCATTGCTCCGCTTGCCCTGGGGTTTGTGTTAGGACCCATGCTGGAGCTTTCGGTCAGGCAGTCCGTGGCGTCGGGAGGTCTGACGATCTTCTTTGCCCGGCCTGTTGCCCTTGCCTTTATTGTCATTGCCGTCTTAGTTTCGCTCGTTCCCTTGATGACAAAGAAGAAAGTGCCCATGGGTGAGAACGAATGAATGAACAGCAAGGCTCTGGTCGCGATCGAGCAATAGGTGGTATGTATGAAGTAAGAGGTCCGATCTATTGAAGTTGAAGAACAAAGTTGCACTCATTACAGGCGCCGGATCAGGGATTGGGAGAGCGAGCGCACTTCTCTTTGCCGGTGAAGGAGCACGTGTGATAGTAGCAGATATTGCAAGTGAACCGGCGGAAGAGGTTGTTCGTATAATAAGAGAGCGAGGAGGAGAAGCAATTTTTGCTCAGGCTGACGTCGCATCCTCGGCGGAGATTGCTTCTATGATGAGCTTAGCAGAGAACCGTTACGGCAGGCTCGATATTCTGTTCAACAATGCGGGTTTTATCTCCAAACCCTTGGACGAGATCACCGAAGAAGAATGGCGTAGGGGAATTGACGTCATGCTTACCGGACCGTTTCTTGCCAGCAAGCTTGCCATTCCCATCATGAGAAAACAGGGCGGTGGCAACATATTAAACACGGGGTCCATAGGATCTTTGAGTGCGGGCGGAGGAAAGAGCCCCCTTTACAATCTCGAAAAGATGAGCCCCGCATATACCGCGGCCAAGGGCGGTTTGCTCCTTCTGACAAGGTTTCTCGCCCGGGTTCTCGCTCACGACCATATACGGGTGAACTGCATTTGCCCGGGTTCAGTCGACACTTCTATTCTGGCATCAGCAGACAGGGATTACGATATGAGCCTTTTCTCACGGACTGCCCATATACCGATGGGAAGGCTGGGGAGTGCAGAAGAAATCGCCGCCGTGGCATTGTTTCTCGTGTCAGATGACGCGTCCTACATCACCGGGGTCGGCTTACCCATAGACGGTGGTGTTCTGGCGTAGCCATGGTGATCTCAGCGTTGAAGTAATATGCATCAGGTTGCATAACCAGGCGTTCGTAAAGATGAAGAGGGGGCGATGCGATAAGAATGGCAAGTGAAATCCTGCAGGGATACAGAGCACTTGATTTAACAGATGGCAAGGGCTTCTTCTGCGGCAAGATCCTGGCCGATCTGGGAGTGGACACGATAAAGATAGAACCGCCTGGCGGTGATCCATGCCGCAACAAGCCGCCGTTCTATCATGGCCTATCTGATCCGGAGAAGAGTCTCTACTGGTTCGCGTACAATGCCAACAAACGGGGCATCACCCTTGATCTTGAAACTACTGAAGGAAAGGATTTATTTAGAAATCTCGTCGAAGGTACGGATTTTGTCTTAGAGTCGTTTCCGCCCGGCTATATGGCGAGCCTTGGCCTTGATTACCCGCATCTGGCTTTGATTAATCCCGGGCTTATCATGACCTCGATCACGGATTTTGGTCAGACCGGTCCTTACTCGAACTACAAAGGCTCGGACCTCGTGGTGCAGGCCTTGGGATTGATGCTTAGTCAGATGGGGGATGCCGATCGCGCGCCTGTCCGGATTACCCTTCCGCAGGTATATATGCATGCCTGCGTGGAAGCCGCGGAGGCGGCGATGATCGCCCATCATCACCGGGGTCTTACCGGTGAAGGACAACATGTAGATGTGTCGGCCATGGAAAGTGCTATATGGTCTACGAACTGGTCCCTGCCCACCTGGGATGCATCTAAGACGGAGGTGAAAAGACTTGGCACCTCGACCGCATTTGCCGGGCGAGAAAGCCCGCAACTCTGGGAATGCAAGAATGGCTGGGTCGTCTTTACGCTACAGGCTGGAATCATCGGCGCCCGGTCTAATCCCAAATTGACAGAATGGATGGCGAGCGAAGGGATGGCGCCGTCATTCATGAAAGAGAAAGACTGGGCGGCGTGGGACTGGATGAAGTCAAGCCGGGCTGAAATCGACTCTATCATTGACGCAATCGGCAAGTTCTTCCTAACTCACATGAAAGAGGAGATTGAGGAGCAAGGGCGAAAGAGGGACATCATCGTTTACCCCGTGTCCACCATAGCCGATATCCTGAACAATATGCAGCTTCAAGAACGCCAATTCTGGACGCAGATCCATCATGATGAATTGCAAGACACGCTCGACTATCCGGGTGCGTTTGCGGAATTCTCAAAGACGCCTATCCATACATGGCGCCGAGCGCCACTCATTGGGGAAGATAATCATGAGATTCTTGGTAGTTTATCCGTGCATTCTGCTGACAACAGGTCGGCGCGACAGGGAAACGGCACCCCGGGGCACAAGAGCGCATGGGAAACCGGCGTAGGGGCACTCAATGGACTGAAAGTTGTGGCTTTCGTGACCGAAGGGGTTGGCCCTCTCCTCACCAAGAGTCTGGCCACGAACGGCGCCACGGTTGTTCTCGTGGAAAGCACAAAGAGACCGGACGGTACTCGACTCCGGTCTCCATTCAAAGATAATGAGCCCGGAATGGAGAGAAGCTATCGCTTTGCCGCAGCGAATAGTGACAAATACGATATAACTATCAATCTCAAGCACCCGCGTGCCCGGGAAGTTACGAGGAGGCTTATTCAATCTGCCGACGCTATCATAGAAAACTTTAGGCCCGGGGTGATGGAAGGTTTCGGCTTAAGTTACGAAGCGGTGAGGGCTATTAATCCTTCCATTGTCATGATGAGCCTTACCTCTCAGGGACAGACAGGCCCCTATCGTTCCATGGCAGGTTACGGGCCTCATCTGGCCGGTTATTCCGGTTTTACGGCACTCGCCGGGTGGCCCGACAGGTGGCCTGTCACGGTCGGTCCATATACCGATATGATTGCTCCTCACTTCGGTGTGGTTGCGCTACTCGCGGCCCTGGACTACCGCAGGAGAACTGGGGAAGGGCAGTATATAGACCTTTCACAACTTGAAGCGTCCCTTCACTTTCTCTCACCGGCTGTCCTTGGCTATATTGCTAATGGCATGATACAAACACGCAACGGCAACAAATCCCCTTACGCGGCCCCTCACGGAGTGTATCGTTGTAGAGGCGATGACAACTGGTGTGCTGTGGCCGTATTCACAGATCCGGAATGGAAGTCCTTTTGTGGAGTCATCGGCAACCCTCAGTGGACTGAACGAGAAGAGTTCGCCAGTTTGCCGGCGCGAAAAGAGAACGAAGCAGAACTCGACCACCTCGTAGAACAATGGACGCTTGAACACACGGCCGAAGAAGTGATGGAACTTTTGCAACGGGGGAGGGTGGCGGCAGGCGTAGTTCGAAACGCGGGAGAGATTATCGAGAACTGTCCTCAGCTTAAGCATCGCCACTTCTTCTGGAAATTAGAGCACCCGGAAATAGGGGTGATGAACGTGTTCGGCAGCGGCTATAAGCTTTCCAGGACGCCGTACAGAATAGCGCGTCCCGCCCCGCGTCTCGGAGAGCATACCGAATATGTGTGTACCAGGTTTCTGAAGATGCGAGATGACGAGTTTCTCACACTCTTTGCTGAGGGTGTTTTTACCTGATGGGCATGTAAAGTTGTGGTGCATTTCGACCAATGAGAAGGTCAGCCGGATGGAGACTGCCCTGGCGAAATACTTATAATGGCAATATCGTAGATGCCAACCGTGCAGGATAGTCCTTCTCTTTTGTTTAGGTTCTTGAGTGGCGGCGACCTATAAGCGGACTTCCCATGAGGGCCCGTCAAAGTCTTTTCAGCCGGGGGCTGACAGGGCAGGGGATTCGGTGCGTCTGCTACGCAAGCCAAAGCTTGCCTTTTGCCGAACCGATCCTGTGCCCTGTTGTGTCGGACGTTTTGGTCAGAAGCGATAGCCTATGTTTAAGGTAGCATGCAAACCTTCGATCCTGAAGCCGGTATCGACGGGGATTCCCATCCATGATCCGCTCAAACTCGCTTTGGTTGTCCAAAGATACTTACCCTCCAAACCAAGAAAAAATTCTTTTGTTATGTTGTACGTCATTCCCGCGCCCACGAAGCCGCCTGCAACGATCGAG
>DATKMQ010000174.1 GCA_035541755.1 Syntrophorhabdaceae bacterium | reverse complement strand
ACTGCGAGCTTTACACGATGTTGACCGTTCACCGTGCGCTGCAGGGCGTGTATCCCCTCGGTGGCCACCCTGGAAGACGGAACACGACTCTGATACATAAGGAGTGGCCCGAGACGAGAGCAAGGCCGGGAAAGCAGGGCCGGCGAGGAAACTTCGACCTTGTGATACTCGACCCCGAGAAGATCCCCAGACACACGGTCAAGGAGTTCTGCGGCGGTCGCATCAAGCCAACCTTCGTCGTTGAGATGGGCCTGAACTACAAACTCAAGCACCTGCAGAACGACGACACGAAGCTGACGAACAGCCGTTGCCAGCACGGCTACCTTGTTCACTTGTGGCAACCCCACAGGGGCATGCCTCCTGTCGATGTTGGTCTCTTGCAGGACTGGTGCAGCGGAAAGTTCCATATCGCGGCTGCGGTCTTCACTCGCGCCGGCACAATGGTCAAGCATCTGAACGATCCCGCACTGAACCTGCAGGCTCAGGAGACGCCGGACTCCCAACAACCGCCTGCAAAATAACGTCGCGTCGCACCGCACTTTGAGGCGTGATGTTGAGCTGCGTTTCATCCGGTAACCCGCAGTTTAATATAATATGCGCGATGCTTGCTTCGTAGGTCTTGTTGGTAATGTCGACGCCACCTAATTCTTCTATTGACCGTAATATCGAGTTTAAGTCTTGTACACCTATCACCTTTAATCGTAAATCATCAAGTGCATGCAACCACCCGACGCAAGCAAATCGTAGTTGCGCTTAGACCCTGACCCCTACCCCCCTGTGGGGGTCAATCGTTACTTAACACGATCATCCTCATCACAACGCTGTCGTACTTTAGAGTCCTGCTTAACTTTGGAACCTGCTGGGAATAGCGTTTGGAAAAAGTGTGTTTGCCTTATCGGTTTATTGCCATTGGGTAGCTATGGGGTAGCATAAAAGGCTTGTGAAATTGTGATATGGTATGTAAGTTACTGATATTATTAATGCGCCCAGCAGGAATTGAACCTGCAACCTTTGGATTCGTAGTCCAACACTCTATCCAATTGAGCTATGGGCGCATTATTGATCCGGAAAGTGCTCCCTACTCGTTACCATGTTTAATTACCATATTCCGGGCCTTCTTGTAAATGAAACTCATCGGGTGAAGCCCTGCGATCGTTCAAAGATCCCTTGATTGCAATCGAGACCCGCATGCCGGGATGTACGTCACGTTTCAGGTGATTGAAATAGCGTTTAGCCGTGCTTAAGGTTATTCAGAGGACGAAAGGAGGGCGCTATGGTAAGTCTTGAGATGAGTGAGGAAGAGGCCAAGCTACTCGCAAATGTGCTCGAGAGGTATGATTCACATCTGGAGGTGGAAATAGTCAGAACCCACAGGCGTGAGTTCCGTGACGCACTGAAGGAGAGACAAAAGATTCTCAAGACACTCATTGAGCGGTTGAAGAAACTCGTAAGCTGACCGACGGGGGAGACCCCGGTTATCCGATCCGCTTATGCGGGGCCTGTCCTGGCTCACGCCATGCCCGATAGGCCGAAGGATTTGCAAGCCGAACTGCGGCTCTTTATTGACGCCTGTTCCGTACATAGATAGGGAGGTACGTGCGCGGAGGGCATGACCCTCGTGTTCTTAATATCGTCATCAATCGATCTTACTCTCCTCTATCTGCTTCTCACGTTTTAAAGCCAGAGAAAGACACATACAGATAACAGGCAGGACGGCAAGTATAGAGATCGTGGCATAGAGGCCGTGGCGGTCAGCGATCATCCCCAGCGCCGGGGTCATGATACCGCCGAAGGATAAAGCAAGGCCCAGGGTAACCCCGGAAGCAAGTCCTATGTGGTTTGGAAGATATTTCTGACCGAGCACGACCATGGGGCTCACCGGGAATGAGAGCACGAGCCCGATGGGGGCAAAAAGTGCGACGAATAATGCCGGAGAGGAGGCCACAAGTAGAAGCGGGAGAAGACAGGCAAGCAGAGTGAATCCTGCAATCACCACGACCCGTAACCCGAGTCGGTCAGCGATGCGGCCGCCGAGAAGATTTCCGATCATGCATGCCACCACAAATACGGTCAGAGAGGCACCCGTGGTTGCTTTTGACTGGTGGAGCACATAGATCAGGTACAGGGGAAGAAAACTGTTCAGTCCATAAAAAACAACGGAGCGGCAGAGCATGGCGCCTGCAAGAAACGAAAAAGGCCCCCAGGCGTCTTTGCCTGTCACCTGCGCATCCTGGGTTCTATGCTTCCTGTGATCAATAATCGAAATCCCCTTGAGGGTATGCACCATGACTGCCGCAAGGACGAGCGCCGGTACACCGAACGAGAGTGTGCCCTTGAGTCCAAATGGCACGAGCATAGCCGTGGCGAAAATAGGACCCACCGCAAAACCGAGCTGGCCGCCCACAGAAAAGTAACTCATGCCCGTGGCTTTTTTTTCTCCGGCCAGTTGATTGATGAGCTTAGCCCCTTCGGGATGAAACGCGGCAAAACCGAGACCGCTCAAGGCCACACACACGAGGGCAATGTTAAACGTGGGGGCAACGCCCGATAAGGAGACCCCCAGTGCGGCCATGACCATGGCTGCGGGTATCATCCACCGGAAGGGCTTGCGGTCGGCGATATACCCGAAGAAGAGCTGCATGAACGTGGATACGAGGTTGGTAACAAATATGACCATGGCGGCTGCGGTATAACTCACATGGTGGGCGGCAATGAAAAAGGGGAGAAGAATCGGAATGGCGCCCTGGTTGAGATCCGTTGCGGCATGGGCAAGCACGAACAGGCTGATGGATTTATATTTCACGGTGTTGTCCTTTCGTTCATATCGCAGCTCCGCTCAACCGACGGGCGTCTTGTCCGTAACCCAAAAGAATGCAGGCGGCTCATGCCGGCGGGGCAGGCATTGTCTTAGTTCTCTCAACGAACTTGCGGATGACTTCAAAATACTGTTTAAGACCGACAAACATGATGTCGTTATGGGTAGCCCCGGGGATGATGAGCACCTCCTTGTCAGTGGAGCCAATGTGTTCGGCAAGGGCTTCCGCCTCTTCGGGTGGGACGAGCGTATCGTACTCACCGTGGATGATGAGTACGGGGGTTGCGATCTCACGGATCATCTCGAGGCACTCTCTATCGATCTTATCGAGGTCTATGCCTCCGACGGGGACATCGAGATGCACAAGAAGCCTGACGATGCTCGGAAAGCCACTTTCGATGATGAGTCCCCGGATGGCCTGTCCGCGGCGATAGGCGATCTCCAGCGCCGATATGCTTCCTAAGGAACGGCCCATGATCCACGGGTCGGCTTGATACCCGCGCTTATCGAGTTCTTCTCTCACGGCGTCATAGATTTTGTGGGCGTCAAGAGAAATATCCGTGAGTGTGGGGCTGCCGCCGCTCTTTCCATAGCCACGATAGTCGGCCACAACTAGGTTCATTTTGTATTTGAAAAAGAATGGTGAGATTTCATCGTAGTCGCTCACTACTTCCCCGTTCCCGTGGAAATAGAGAATCCATGGCCAGCCGGCTTCTCCCTTGTAGAAACGGCAATGGATTAAGACGTCTTCAGCCACGGTCACAAAACGATCGAAAGCAAAAGCGGGGCAGGGGCTGAAATCCTCCCTCGGATAGAAAACATAGGCGAGAACCGATGGATTGTCTACTACTGCATAGTCAGGCATGGTTATCTCCTTTTTGATCGTTTATGGATCATACTTTTTCTTACCCGCGATCCGGCTCTGCAATTTTCTGTTACTCCCCGTACATAACAAAAGAAGACCAGAAAAATGGATGCTCCATGGTACTCCTTTCGTTGTCCGCGTCTTCATTGCCGTGGATGAGATCGATCTTCGCAGCGCGGAGCGCTTCGCCGGTCGCGAGTCTCTTGTCTATGATGTTGCTATAGAACCTCACCATGAGCGCACGCGTTGCCTTCGGGCTCACGTTCCAGAGATTAATAAGCACGGCAGGGCTCCCTGCGTAATGAAGCGCCTGGGTCATCTCCGCGATCCCGTCTCCCCGGCTTGCATTGTCGATTGGCGCCTCGTCATGCGAGATTGTGATCAGTTTGGCCTTGTAGTGGCTATTCATAATGTTACCAATCGTGAGAAAAGCTTTGTCTTTATCTGTCTGTGTCTCGCTCAATGCGATTGCCTGAAATGTGTCACTGAGGATGCCCCGGGTTGCGAAATGGATATAGCCATAGTTCTCCATATCCGGTTTCATGGCGTATTCTTCGCTTGCGTCGCCCCCAAGCAGCGGCTTTGTTATCTTGTCGTTCTTCGCGAAGATTCGTTCAATATCCTCTACTTCCTGGCCGCTCGCCTCTAATCTTTCAAGTCTGCCTCCTGAACCGAGATACTGCTCGTGCGCACCTTTACCCACCGGGGGAAATGCACGGGTGCCATTCTCGCCATTTTTGACTTCGGATGATGAGGGATGCAGGCCTTCCTGATTATATGCCGGGTCGCCAAACCCCACGAAACTCTCGGTGGTCGCCCTGATCTTGTATTCGGTGCGAAGGTCTTGAAGAGTTGTTGCCGATTGCACGTATCGAATGGGGTATTTCTCCACCATAAATGAGGGCTTTTCCGGGCCTTCTGTGACGAGTGCCTCAAAAGGCAGGTAGGTGAGCGCGCCGTGAGGGATGACAATGACCGTTTTGTTTTCCAGAGACGCCTTTATGGGCTCTACGAGGTCGGCATACAGGCGAGACAGGATGCGTGTATTGAGCGGAACTCCACGAAGGTAGCCTTTTATGTTGTTCAATGCGGCGGTGACTTCTTCTCGCAAGCCCGATTCGTCCACGGGGAGCCTCACGAGATCGTGTTTCCTTTTGCCGATAACAAAGCAGTAAGCCGCGCTATCGGCGAAGAAATATTCCAGCACGACCTCTTGCTCGCCCAGGATCTGTTCTTGCAGGACGCTCAGGGTGATGGGCGTCCGATATCGGATTGAGCCGTATCGGGGAGCTTTATAGAGGATCATCCGCTTTATAGAGTCATGCTTATCTACGGCTGCGCTATATTCGCTCTTTAGCGATCGTACGAGAGACTCGTTCAAGGAAGGCTTGCTCAATTCCCAACGAATTCTTTGATTGAGTGTGAGGAGGTTTATTTCGGCGGTCCTCACTCCCTGTCTTAAAGAATCGTCAATTCCAGATTGAATATCCGCCCCGGTTCTTGAGAGTCGGTCGGCGAGGGCGTCGGCCTTCATGGCTTCAACATAGCGAAAGGCCCTGGGGTAGTCGTTATTTCGGATAAGACATGCTATGGCATCCTCGTAGTAGCGGGTTAATCGCTCGTAATCACGCCGCTTCATTTCGGGAAAGACGCTGCGGCTTCGCGCGGTTTCGAGTTGGGTGAATCCCCGATCATATGTCCCGATCGCCTCTGCGATCATCCCCTGCTTCTTAAGGATCGATGCCTTTTTAAAAAGCACTTGCGCCTCGCCCCTTCCATCGCCAGCCTCGCCATAAAAAAGAAGCGACTTGTCATACTGTTCCAGGGCTCCTTGAGGATTGTCTGTGAGGGAGAGTGTGTCGCCCATGCTTTCGTGTACCTCTCCCCTTTCCAGAGGAAAAGGGGATGCTCCGATCACCGCGAGCGCTTGCTCGTACTGAGAGAGCGCCTCTGCGTATTCTTTCTTGCGTTGATCTATATCACCCATGGCTAAATAGATTGCGATCTCTCCGCGCGGTTCCTTGAGCCTCTGGTAGATGGGAAGCGCTTTACTGAGCGCCTCCGCTGCGCGGGTATCCTCTCCAGTTCTGAGATAGACCCGGGCAACACTTTTCAATGCGTCGGCCTCCTCCCCAGGCGAATTGGCTTTAGCGTGAAGAGAAAGCGCTTTTTCATAGAACTCAGCCGCGTGCGCATTGTCTTCTCGTGAGAGATAAACGTCGCCGACGGCCCGGTACAGATTGGCCTGCCCGAGAGTATCGTCTACTTTCTCATACAAGGGCAAGGCCTTTCCATACATCTGAAACGCCTCTGATACATCCCCCGTTTCGTAGGCGATATCGCCCATGCCCCAGTAAACATCCGCCTGTCCCGCTGGTTCCTTTATCCTTTGATAGAGAGCGAACGCCTTTTCGTACGAGATCTTTGCCTGATCGAGACTGCCCGTCATCGCCTGTATTTGTCCCATTCGCGTTACGGCCCGGGCCACACCCCGAGGATACTGTGCCCTGGTATAGAAAGAAAGCGCCTTTTCACAAAATCCCAGGGCCTCTACGTTGTCGAGTTTGCGGGCGCTCACTTGTGCCAGGTCCATTTGGATATTACCCTGACCGATCAAGTAATTTGCATCGAGGTAAGCGGGAAGCGCTTTGTCGAAGAGGCTTTTGGCCTTTTCCGTATCGCCGCCTTCTATCTCAATCTCGCCGAGCGAGCGGTAAATGTCAGCTTGCCCCAAAGTATCCTGCGCATGTGAGTAGTAGATAAACGCCTTGTTGTACGCGGTTAAAGCATTCTTATAATCTCTTTTTCTAAAAGACATGTCTCCTATGCCGCGATACAAGGCGCCCTCAACCGAGAGGTCCTCCTGTTTGAAAGAAAGACCTGTGGCCCTCCGATACAGGGAATCGGCCTTCTGATTGTCGCCCGTATACAAAGAAATGTCGCCCAGTTTACGATATACGCTGCCCTGACCGGCAAAAGAGTCGGCATACATATAAAGGTCGAGGGCCTTATTGTACATAAGAGCAGCCTCTTCGTTATTGCTGCTCGTAAGCGCAATATCGCCGGTGCCTTCGTACGCCTTTGCCTGGCCGATTGAGTCACCGATCGCCCTGAACACGGCGATGGCTCCATCATAGAGCTTGAGCGCCTCCTGGTTGTTGGACGTTAAGAGATAATAGTCGGCAACTCTCAATGATTCATCTGCGAGCGTCTTTTGATCGTCTTTTATCCTGGCCGTTTGAAGACCGAGGGCGATAAGCTTATCATCTCTGTTCTTCATACCCGCACCAATGATCCTCTCGATGATCGATGCGTCGATGTCTTCCTTGTTTCTGTTTACTAAGGACCAGTAATTGTTCTCGTGGAGGGCATAGGCATCGAGTAGTTCTTTGAGGATTTCGTCATTCGAGGAACTCAAAATATCCGCTTTGGCCATCGGGGTGAAGACGAGCAAAAATACGGCGATCGCAAGAACGAACCGCACCGTTTTTGCTACACCTCTCGCACTTCTTAAAGAGACAGAGTACAGACGCTTTTGCCTTATGAACAGATTTAGACGCATCATTACGATCTTACGTATTCAAAAGGAATTTGCGGGCCCACTACTGCATGTGCCGTTTTTTCTCACTAAATAGACCACTTGCGGTCGTTAAATGTCAAGCCCTGATATAATTAGACATTGACAAGTCCGGTTTAAAAAAAGCAGACTATACCGTGAGGATCGATTATGAGGATATTCTACGTAGACGCGTTTACAGAGCGGCCTTTCGCGGGTAACCCTGCGGCGGTATGCCTACTCGAGCACCCCAAGGTTGATTCGTGGATGCAGAACGTTGCCGCCGAGGCGAATCTGTCCGAGACGGCCTTTCTCTTGAGACAGGGGGATGGTTACAATCTCAGGTGGTTCACGCCCAGGGTGGAGGTGGAACTCTGCGGGCATGCCACGCTCGCGAGCGCCCATGTTCTCTTTGCGACGAGTGGAGCGCCCCGTGATGCGACGATCAATTTCTATACGAAAAGCGGAGTGTTGAGAGCATCCATGACCGACGGTCTCATCGAATTGAACTTCCCTGCCACGCCGGAAGAAGAGGCACCCATTCCGGAGGGGCTCGAAGCGGCCCTCGGTGTCCGGGCGCTCTATGTGGGCAAAACCCAGTTCGACTACTTTGTTGAGGTCGCCTCCGATGAGATGGTGAGAGGCCTCAGTCCCGATTTTGTCGCCTTGAGCAGCATACCCGTGCGCGGTGTAATTGTCACGGCGGGCTCTGACTCCGCCAAATTCGATTTCGTGTCGCGATTCTTCTGTCCGGCGGTCGGCATCAATGAAGACCCGGTCACGGGATCTGCGCATTGTGCCCTGGGGCCTTACTGGGCGCGAAGACTGAATAAAACAACCCTAGTAGCTTACCAGGCATCTTTACGCGGGGGCGTGGTGCGTGTACGTCTCTCTGACGACAGGGTCTATCTTGCAGGCGGGGCGGTGACCGTCATGAGCGGTGAGCTTAACGTCTGATCGCATCGAGTCACCAGTAACAGCAATTTCTACAGGTATTCCTTGATCTGACTTTTCATTTCCGTGTACCGGAAGAGGCGGCTGAAGTCGATGAGGCCGGCGAGCGCCCTGGAGTACGCCCGTGTACCGGCTTCTTCAAGGATGGAGACAGGATTGAGCCCGCCTATGACGATGGCGCCTACCCTTCCTTCATTTACAGGGATGTCGAGGAGTGATTGGCCAGGCTTACCGATTCTGACGAGTCCCCCGAGGCCGATCCGCTTCATCCGGTCTGCAAGATGTTCGACGAGATTACGGCTTTCTGCCGGAAATTCCCTGAAGCTCGCCCCAATCTTGCCGCTCCCCGTCCTAATAGCACCAAGATAGTCTGTCATGCCACTTCTGATGAAGACTTCGAGTGGATCGATACTTGTTCCTTCATACATAATGACTTCTACAAAACGTACGGGTTTTTTGTCCTTTAACTCGAGAAGCCCTCCGAATCGTGAGACCGTGGGTATACCATGTTTCAGAAGGACCCCGTTGAGCGTGATGGAACAGACCGTGCCGATTCCTATCATTCCTTCAGGTATCGTGATATGACCCAGGGTTTCGCCCGGGCTCAGGAATGTCATGAGGTGTCCCATGGCATATCCATCGGCGTAGACCTTGCCTATAAGAGGAATGTATTTCGCGAACTGCTTTGGATCAACAATTGTTACATTGATGACCACAGAGCCGGCCGTCGTATTCAGATCGAAGCTCATCTGATAGGTCATCCGGTCTATCTTGGCCGAGAGAAAGCCGACCCGCTCGATGATCTTCGCCGCATCGAGCTCGCTCAACCCTTTTTCCGTAATGCGGTGACCGCGCCTGCCGTCGCCTTTAGCCAGGCCGTCCTGGCCCATGCGCTGGAGGTAGAGCCTCACGGTCCTTTCACTCACGTCATGACCGAGTTCCTCAAGCTCCTTGGCAATCTTCGAACCGGTAAGACGCCTGTCCGAATTCTTCAAAACCCCGAGAATCAGTAAGTCCTTTTTGTTTCTTCGTTCCATAGTATATCGATTATACAATCACGCGGATGTTGAGCAGCTTTAGCCGCGATCTGTAAGGTCTTGAGCCTTAACTCCTCTTATGCAGGTCAATGTGCGTCTATCCGTTAGATATTAGTCGTTCGGATGTGAAAAGTCAATACAGCCGGTTTCACAGAAAGAGCGAAACGGCTCACCTGTAAGGCATGATTGTTTGACATAGATCGGCAATAATACCGTTAATTGAGTCGCAGAAGGGTAGACTGACGAAGATAGATGTGTGACATAGTAATCAATACTAATGCTGTAAATATGGGTTGACGCCCCGTCAATATCCTGATAGTATCAGGGAACGTGTTCGGTAAATGAATGCCGAATAAGTGGCAAACACATTCCATTACAAAAGAGGGAGGTTAATATGATTGAATGGCCAAAAGCAAACGATGCTATCGGGACGGTCAATCGTGGAAACCCGGCGGAATCGGGCTTGTGCACACTCTGCCGAGCCGACTGTAAGGGAAAATGCGAGACCTGGCTTTCGAGTCTGAAGGGCAGAAAGATACTCTATCCGAGGGATTTTGGTTCTGTGACTGCCGGAAGTTCCAATACCACCCATATGGGTGTGAACTACAACGCGCTCAGGATTCAAGGTTATAACTACGGCGTGAGCGGACTTCCAAGGGGTCTCAAGAGCACAGCAGACGACTGTATCTTTCCGAACGTGGATACCGAATCGGAATTCGGCAGCAAGATAAAGACGAGAAGCCGGATCCCTGTTATGACGGGCGCATTGGGTTCAACCTTTATTGCCGCCAAATACTGGGACTCTTTTGCCACCGGGGCAGCGCTTGTGGGTATCCCCATTGTTGTGGGCGAAAATGTTGTGGGCATCGACAGACAGGCGGTGATCAGAAATGGCAAAATTGAGAAAGCACCGGAACTCGACAGGAGAATCGACACGTTTCTCCGCTACTTCGACGGTTACGGGGCGATCATTGTTCAGATGAATGTTGAGGACACGAGAAACGGTGTGGCCCAATATGTGATTGACAAATACGGAGACAAGGTCATCATTGAACTCAAATGGGGCCAGGGTGCTAAAGACATAGGCGGTGAAATTCAGGTAGATAACCTGGACTACGCACTTTTTTTAAAAAGGAGGGGATACGTGGTAGATCCCGACCCGACGGTGCCGGAGGTACAGGAGGCATTCAAACACGGGGCGATCAAATCGTTTGCCCGTCACAGCCGGCTCGGCTATACGGATCTTTCCTCGCCGGAGAGGGTACAGGATGCGTTTATGAAATCGGTAAATCATCTCCGCAAGATTGGATACAGGAGGATTTCTCTTAAGACCGGCTCCTACGGCATGGAGGCCCTTGCCATGTCGATCAAATATGCCACTGATGCAAAACTCGACCTTCTTACCATTGACGGCTCCGGCGGAGGTACCGGCATGAGCCCGTGGAACATGATGGAGACATGGGGCGTGCCCTCGGTATTACTCCACGCTAAAAGCCACGAATATGCATCCATACTTGCCGCGAAGGGAAACACGGTAGTGGATATGGCCTTTGCCGGCAGTCTTGCAAGGGAGGACCATATATTTAAAGCCCTGGCTCTCGGAGCCCCCTTTGTAAAGATGATATGCATGGGCAGGGCAGCCATGATCCCCGGCTTTGTCGGGTCAAACATAGAGGGAGTGCTGAAGCCCGCCAACAGGTCAAAAGTGAACGGCAACTGGGATGATCTGGCGCCGTCCGTAAAGGAGCTTGGTTCTTCGGCAGAAGAGATCTTTGCGGGGTACTACGATGTGAAGAAAAAGGTTGGCGCCAAACAGATGCAGAGTATGCCTTACGGTGCTGTTGCCATGTGGACCCTGGCCGATAAACTTACCGCGGGGCTGCAGCAGTTGATGGCAGGGGCCAGAAAATTCGGCCTCAAAGATATAGCGCGCGAAGACATCTTCTCGGCAAACAGGGAAACCGAAGCAGAAACGGGTATCCCCTTTCTCACCGATGTAATGGACGAAAGGGCGAAGAAGATACTCAACTCCTAAGCATAGAGCTTTATTTTGGGAGGGCCTCTGTGAAGAGGCCCTCTTTTTTTTCTCAAGTGTGACTTCAGTCATTTATTATTGCGGTTTCATAGAGTATAAGTACACGTATGAGGTGGAATTTGAAGCTTGACGCAGCATCGACTCCGAAGGCGACACATGAGGAGGCGAAAAGACTGCACATGTTATTCCATTTCCAGGGAGGTGGTAAGAGAAGCAGTTGAGTTGTAACAAGGTTAAGGACGCTCCTATGGTGGGTATGTCCGGCCAGGTAAACTATGCGACCGGGTATAAGAGGGTATGAAAGGAGGAAATTATGGTACGAGAAGTAAGATTTACTATTACGGGAGAAGTAAGGAAACCAAAAGCAGGTGACTGGTTTCTCAATACGAAGAACGTTCCGATCTGCGCTGCTCAGGATTTCGACATCACAAAATTTCCTATTTTGAAAATGGAGATAACAGAGGATCCTGATGTCCAGTACAGCATGAAACAGAACCCATTTCCGATTTGCGTTCGGAAATAGGGATTTTGAAGACAACTGCGTTATGCCCGAAAGGATGAATCGGGCATAACGTCGTCCAAAACAATCGGATTACCGAAATATCCATATCTGTATTTCCTGTGGTATTTCCACGTCATGTCGGGTAATATATACATCGAAACAGATTCTTAAGATGTTTCTCGCCTTAATGGAACTGGGGAGGTGTAGGTATGGTCTTAACCCGTGACGAGGCACTCACGCTTCTTCACGAATATGTAAAAAATGAACGTATGCTGTACCATTGTTATGCCTCGGAAGCGGTATTGAGGGCCATTGCCACAAGGCTCGGTGAGGACCAGGAAAAATGGGGTATGGCGGGCCTCCTCCATGACCTGGATATTGAGCTTGTCGATACGGACTTGGCGCGGCACGGTCTCGAAGCGGGAAAAATCCTCAGAGAAAAAGGCTATGACGCCGACCTGGTTGACGCCATCGTGATGCACAACGAGTCGGCGAGCGGCGCAAAACGAGCTAGTCGCTTCCAGCATGCGCTTGCCGCGGGAGAGACGATCACTGGATTGATTATCGCCACCACTCTCGTCTATCCCGATAAGAAACTGGCGAGCGTTAAGCCCAAATCGGTGACCAAACGGATGAAAGAAAGGGCCTTCGCCGCCTCGGTGAATCGCGACATCGTCATGGAATGCGAGAAGATCGGTATACCCCTCGATGAGTTTGCCGCTCTTTCCGTCAGTGCCATGCAGGCCATCAGCGATCGGATCGGATTATAAGATTGAAAGACAGAATCTATCAGCTCATAATCGCAAGGATCGACGGTGAAAAGATCGGCTCGCGGGAGTATGAAGAATACATCCTGAAATTGGTCCGGATGGGCGTCTCGGGTTTTATCATCTTCGGCGGTAAACGCGATAGGGTAAAAGGATTCGTCAACCATATCCAATCGGTCGCGGAGGTACCGCTGTTCATCGGATCCGATATCGAACGGGGTGTGGGACAACAGATTGAGGATGCAACGCCGTTCCCTTCTCAGATGGCTTTTGCCGCCGCCATCGACAAAAACAACAGCGATGATGTGGACCTTTTCAGGGAGTCTCTTTCGGCCATTGCCGATGAGGCGATAGACTGCGGTATCAACATGGTTTATGCGCCGACTCTCGATGTGAACAGGAACCCGGACAACCCCATCATTTGTACACGCGCCTTTTCCGATGATCCCCGTACGGTAGAATGGTTCGGTTGCGAATACATCAAGGCGTTCGAAGCACGGGGGCTTATAAGTTGCGGAAAACACTTTCCCGGCCACGGCGACACCACCGTTGATTCGCATATTTCGCTTCCGGTCATAGCCAAGTCCTATCAGGAACTGCTTGATGTGGATGTCATGCCTTATCGGCAGGCCATCAAGGATGGGATGAGCTCCGTCATGGTGGGTCACTTAAGTATCCCCGCTATCGATCGTCTGCCGGCCAGCATGTCGATCAACGCCGTGAGCGGACTCTTGCGGTACAAGCTCGGGTTTGGCGGGCTTATACTCACCGATGCCCTGACTATGAGTGCGCTCAAGGATTTCGATAACGTGGCTGCGCAATGTCTTAACGCCGGCGTGGATATTCTTTTGCATCCCGGGGATGTGGATGAGACCGTTCGGGATGTGGAGGAAGCGCTGAAACAAGGTACGCTCCGAGAGGAACAGATAGAGACGGCGTTAGAAAGGGTGGCGAGGACAAAAAAGCGAATAGCCGCCTACGCACGAGGCGCCGGGGATCAAAAACCGGAAGACGTGAAGGGGTATCCGTCCGGGGTGCGGGGAGCACCGGTCGATTACAAGAAGGATGAGGAGCTTTCTGCAAAGATCACAGGGAAGGCTGTCTCTCTTGTGGCACAAAAGAACAGGATGATTCCTGTGGACAAGGAAGCTTCGGTGATCTTTGCGGGTGACGATAGCAATTTTGAATCGTCACCTTTCAAAAAGTATTTCCCGCAAGTATCACGCCTCGGACAAACGGCACACACCGGCAAGACTTTGATTGTGGCCATATTCACCAGTGTGGCTGCCTGGAAAGGGAGTTCGGGTATCAACCCCGAGTCACGGAAAGAGATTTTCCGTGCGGCAAGCGAAGCGGAGCATTCAATCGTCATCTCGTTTGGCAGCCCGTATGTCTTGAGGTATTTTGGTCAAGCCGATATGCGCATTGCGGCCTACGATCCGACGGAAGAGGCGCAGCGCGCAGTTATCCGGTGCCTTGCTGGCGAGAAGCCATTTGAGGGGAGCCTTCCTGTCAATCTAATGAGCGTGGAATAGGGTATGAAAGGCGGTATAACAGGCTCGACTTCCGGGGGTCGTCTGGTTCAAAGACACCTCACCGATTCCCCCTATCTTAAAATTTTCACGAGCCGTAAGATGATGACGATCGTGTTGATGGGATTTGGATCGGGCCTTCCGTTGCCGCTTGTTCTGGGGACGCTCCAGGCGTGGTTGACCACGAGCGGTATTGATATAAGGACCATCGGGGTCTTCTCCCTTGTCAGGTTTCCGTATCTTTTGAAATTCGTCTGGTCTCCTCTTATGGATCGATTTGTGCCACCCTGGCTCGGTCGCAGGCGGGGTTGGATTTTACCCGTGCAATTTCTTCTTATCATCAGTATCTCTGCCATGGCGCTCGCCTCGCCGGCAAAGATGCCCCTGGCACTTGCCGTTATCGCGATTGTCGTGGCTTTCGTCTCTGCGTCTCAGGACATTGTGGTGGATGCATACCGAACGGATATCGTGGATGATAATGAGCGCAAGCCCGGGGCCGCAGTATCCATATTCGGCTACCGCATAGCCATGCTTGTTTCAGGTCCTCTTGCATTCATAGCGGCAGACAGGATGGGGTGGCAAAATACGTATTTTTGTATGGCGATCTTCATGATTGTGGGGATATCAGGGACGTTACTCGGCAGGGAACCGGACGCTCAAGTCTCTCCCCCCAAAACGCTGGAACAGGCTGTGTATAAGCCTCTGAAAGATTTTTTTACAAGAAAGCACGCCCTTGTTTTGATACTCTTCATCATTCTCTATAAACTGGGGGACGCGTATGCCACTGCTCTTTCCACGGCATTCTTGCTAAGAGGGCTTCATTTCACGCTTACGGAGGTAGGTACCCTCTATAAAGCGATAGGCATTATTGCAACCATAGTCGGGGCCCTTTTTGGCGGCGCCCTTATGGTAAGACTCGGACTCTATCGATCACTCATGTTCTTTGGCATCCTTCAGATGGTATCGAACCTTTCCTTTATGGTCCTTGCCTGGACAGGAAAGAACTACTCTGTTATGATCACGGCGGTTCTATTCGAGAATGTGGCGGGCGGTATGGGTTCGGCTGCCTTTGTTGCTTTTGTCATGGCCCTTTGCAACAGGAGCTACAGTGCGACGCAATATGCACTACTATCCTCTTTCGCAGCCTGGGGTGTTTTTGCCATCTCGCCTTCGGCGGGTTTTGTGGTACAGGCTGTGGGCTGGCCCATTTTCTTCCTTATTACTACACTCGCGGCTTTACCGGGGCTTGTCATCCTCAGATTACTGCGTGAGGACATTCGGGCCATAAGGGAAGTCTGACGCGGAGAATAAGAGCGAGAAAGATTTTTTTTGCTGCTCAAACAAGGAAAAAAGGATATAATGAGAAGATGAACGTGGGGTTGTTCATAAGGAGGGGTTTATGCCTCTCTTCCATATGTCTTTTTCTGATCATATGCGGATCTTTCTCTCAGGCCGTGGGCGGGGATGATATAGCAGTAACAAAGGATAAAGACAAGACAACCTATACGATCGGTTCCTCGCAGACTCCCGACAAGAATGGAAAGACAGAGGAGGATAGAGACAAAGAGCAGGCGTGGGAGATGCTCAAGAAAATGAACATTATTATCGACCAACGAGGACAGAATGGACAGCAAAGCGGACAATAGAACTGAGAAGGGCAAGATAATCGTTGTTGAGGATGAGGAGAACATTCTCAGCATGCTCAGCGAATTCTTAACCGTGAACGGTTATACGGTTGATCCGTATATAGACAGCAAAAAGGCGCTCTCAGCGCTCAAGAATAACGGCTACCAGGTGCTGATTACCGACCTGATGATGCCCAAGGTAGACGGGCTGCAGCTTATCAATTTCATTCAGAAGGAGTATCTGGACACGCTGGGAATCGTGATGACCGGATACGGGAGTATGGACAGCGCCATAAGCGCCATGAGGTGCGGCGCCTTCGATTATATCCTCAAGCCCTTTAAGTTTGAAGAGGTGCTTACCACAGTCGATTCGGCTATGTATTATTACAGTCTTCTCAAGAGCGATACGATCCCCAAGGGTTTGACGCTCAAGGCAAATCTACTCAGGCGTTACGCGGAGAATAAGATTATACGGGAGAACACGATCCTCAGGAGTTGCCTCAAGGATAAATACAAGTTTGAAAATATCATTGGCATCAGCTTTGCCATGCAGAAGGTCTTCGAGATGATTGAAAAGGTGGCCGATACGAACGCCACCGTTCTCGTGACAGGCGAAAGCGGTGTGGGTAAGGAGCTTGTGGCGAGAGCTATTCACTACAATTCTTCGAAACGAGACAACCCGCTTGTGGTTGTCAATTGCGGCGCCATTCCGGAAACCCTGCTTGAGAGCGAACTCTTCGGTTACGAAAAAGGCGCGTTTACGGGGGCGGTCAATACGAGGTTCGGAAGGTTTGAGCTTGCAAACGGCGGGTCAATATTCCTCGACGAGATAGGGGACATGAGTTTCAATCTCCAGGTAAAGCTGCTCAGGGTTTTGCAGGAAAGGGCTTTCGAGAGGATCGGGGGATCGAAGACCATTAAAGTGGATGTTCGGATTATTGCTGCCACGAACAGAGTGCTCGATGATCTTGTAAGGGAAGGCAAGTTCAGAGAGGACCTTTACTACAGGTTGAATGTTGTGCCCATACACATATCGCCCCTTCGCGAAAGAAGGCAGGACGTCCCCCTGCTGCTCAACTATTTTCTGGAACAGTCGAACAAGATGAACTCGGCGGCCATAGAGGGTTTTTCCGAGGAAGCCATGTCTGCTCTTATGGATTACGACTATCCGGGTAATGTCAGAGAACTTCAGAATATTGTTGAGAGGGTGGTAGTGCTGAAAAGGACGGGCCACATAGATATCGATGACCTCCCCGAAAAATTATACGCCAGGGAATCGGGCCGCCAGGATAATACCCCATCCCTTAACATCGAAAAGGGATACGATACCCTGGTCTCTGAATTCGAAAAGAGCCTGATCATTAAGGCCCTGGGCGAGACACAGGGCGTAAAAAGCAGGGCTGCTCAGGTCCTCAATATCAACAGGACCACCCTTATCGAGAAAATGAAGCGTCTCGGTATTGATTAGAACCATTCTGTCAAAATAATGACGAACAAAGAAAGTAAGCAGCCGGTGGTTAGGCATTCAGTAGCATCAATGAGAACCTTGCGAGTCACCCCGGCAATAGGTAAATCAAGAGCAACATTCATATTTCTCGCTTAACGATCACCATTCGGTTGTCACCCTTATCCTTCTGGTACACTTCTTGCAAATTGTAAAACATGCCAATACCGAATAGGAAATTACTCGAGAACGCCTTCAACGAATTCTCAAAAGCCTCAGACTCTATCGTCAATTACTATGCGGTCCTGGAGAATCAGATAAGAGAGTTGAAAGATCAGGTCGAAGAGAAGAACAGGGCCCTTGAGCGGGCGAGCGAGTACCTCTATACGATTCTCGATTCTCTGCCCGTAGGTGTTGCAGTCGTGGACAAGAAATCGGTGTTGTTTGTTAACAAACAGGCCGAAGAACTTGTCTCCGAAGGCTTGATCAGCACCTTAAATAATAACGTGCGTAAGACCGGAGAGGTGAAAAACGGAAGAGGATTCTACCGATGGAAAAAAGAGAAACTTCCCAATGGTTTCGATGGAAAAGAGGTTATAGCCATCGAAGACGTGACGGAAATCGAGAAGGCAAAGGAAAGAACGGAACGAGATGAGCGCCTCATGGCCATGGGGGAGATGGCAGCCCGCATCGCGCACGAGATCAAGAACCCCCTGGGAAGCATGGAGCTCTTTCTTTCCATGCTCCTCTCGGAAAAACTCAAGAAGAGCCAAAAAAAGTATGTCGACTATATCCTTTTCGGGGTCAAGACCGTGGACAGGGTAATCAATAACATACTTTCCTATACACGGCCCAGGACGCTCGCCTTGAAGCAGGCCCCGTTACTCGATATTGTTCGAGACACCCTTGAATTCATGAGCGTCTCAATCAGCGTCCGCGAGATAGAAACTGAATTCAATCCTTCCTGCGAGGGGCATGCCTATTTTGACCCTGACCTCATGAAGCTTGTGATCATGAACCTGATCAGCAACGCCATAGAGGCCGTGCAGGCCAGGGGAAGAATAAAGGTAGACATAAAAGAGAACGGTAGATTCTCGGTACTCATTATCGGTGATAATGGTGTGGGCATGCCTGAAGAAGTGAGGAAAAACATTTTCAATCCTTTTTTCACAACAAAGGACAAAGGCGTGGGACTTGGTCTGTTCATTGTCTATAATATTGTGAAGGCCCACGGCGGCTACATCGAAGTGGAATCTGCTGAGAATTGCGGTTCCTCTTTTCTCATCTATATCCCGAAGGAAAGGTTATCGATCGTATGAAAACAAATGTCCTGGTCGTGGATGATGACAACCACATGAGAATCGCCCTTAAGGAGTCCCTGGCGCGGGAAGGTTACAACGTGGCCCTGGCCGAGGATGGGAAGAGAGCTCTTGAGGAAATGGAAAGGCATATGTTCGATCTCCTCATTACCGACGTCAAGATGCCTAATGTTACCGGAATAGACCTTCTCAAACGCGTTAAGGAATCATCCCCTTGCATGCCCGTTATTCTCATCACGGGATACGGGACGGTTCAAGACGCCGTGCGGGTCATCAAAGAAGGCGCCTACGACTATATCCAGAAACCGTTTAACACCGACACCCTGTATGGCCTCGTCAAAAGGGCGCTCGGAGCGAATAACGGGAAGATAGTACACGTTTCGAGACCCATGAAAGAGGTTCTCCTCAAGGCGGAAAGGGTGGCAAAATCGGACGCCACGGTCCTGATACTCGGCGAAAGCGGCGTGGGAAAAGAGCTGATCTCCAAATATATTCACGAGAATAGCGAAAGGCACGACAAACCTTTTATTGCCGTGAACTGCGCGGCCTTGCCCGAGACGCTTCTCGAAAGCGAACTCTTCGGATATGAAAAGGGTGCCTTTACCGGAGCGATTGCGAGGAAATTGGGGAAATTCGAGCTTGCGGATAAGGGAACGATCCTGCTCGACGAGATAACGGAAATGGACTTGAGGCTCCAGGCAAAACTCTTAAGAGTGCTTCAGGAAAAAGAGATTGAGGTCATCGGGTCCAAGTATCCCAAGCATGTGGATGTGAGGGTTGTGGCCACGACGAACCGTGACATTATGAGACAGGTAAAGGAAGGAAAATTCAGGGAAGATCTTTTCTATCGCCTTCATGTTTTCCCTATCACCGTGCCGGCCCTTCGTGAGCGAAAAGATGACATCGAGCCGTTGGTCGATTACTTTCTGAGAAAACATGCCAAGGGCGCCGACGTGGGTATTGAAAGTGAGGCGGTCGAATACCTGAAAGAGAGACCGTGGCGAGGCAATGTGCGGGAGCTGGAGAACTTCATTTCCCGGGCGTGCATCATGTCGGGAGCTGCCGTTATTAAATTGACGCACCTGAAGGATATCGATAATACGCAGGAAAGTTGTGCCGGCTCGGGCTCGATGAAAGAGATGGAAACAAAACTCATTCTTGATGCTTTAAGGTCGGTCAGAGGCAACAGGACCAAAGCAGCTTCTATCCTCGGCATCACGGTGAGAACGCTCAGGAACAAGATCAACGAGTACCGGACGTCAGGCATAGAGGTCCCTGTTAAGGAGTATTGAGATGGACATGATCAACCTGATCGAGAAGGCGCTTAACATTCGGACATACTACCATCGGGTGATATCCGGAAATATTGCCAATGCGGAAACTCCGGCCTACAAAGAGAAAGACATCGATTTTAAAAAAGAGCTTGCGAGAAGAATAGACTCTGATCAAGCGAGCTTTGCAAACAGCGACTTCGAGGTCACAGAGAATCAGGAGAATGACGGTCTGTCCAGCATCGACGGCAATACGGTTAATCTCGAGAACCAGATGGTGAAACTTACGGAGAACCAGCTCATGTTTCACTCCCTGGTTCAGGTCGCAGCCAAACAATTTTCCATTATGAGATATATCATCAGGGAGGGGAAGTAGCGTTATGGGAATTCTTGATATATTAAGAATCAGCGCGTCCGGGTTAAAGGCGCAGAGGACAAGGATGGAGGTCGTCGCCTCGAACCTTTCCAATGTCCACACGACCAAGACGGCTGAAGGCGGGCCCTATAAGAAGAAGGAAGTTGTCTTTACCACGTCCGATGTGTCGGAAGACAAAAGCTTCAATGGACTTCTCTCCAAGAGCATCGAGGGTGTAAAGGTCGATTCCATCCAGGAGAGTCCCAAGTCCTTTGAAAAGGTCTATGATCCTAATCATCCCGACGCAGACCAGGACGGTTACGTAACATACCCGAATGTGAATCTTATGGAAGAAATGACCGATATGGTTGCTGCTACCCGCGCCTACGAAGCGAATATCAATGTTCTCAACACGACCAAAGAGATGATTATAAAGTCTCTTGAAATCGGAAAACAATAGGGGTGATGTATGAAGGTTGAAACCTTTACGTTCGATAATTTTCCCGATGTGAATCAGATCAAGAAAGGTGGAGCGGCTGAACCGGCCAAGACCTCCTTCAGTGATGCGTTGAAAGATTCCATCAAGAAAGTGGGTGAAATCGAGAAGGAAACCAACCAGGAGGTAGAAAAACTTGTAAATATGGAGACGCAGGACATCCACAGTACGATGATAGCCCTTGAAAAGGCCGATCTGACCTTCCAGATGATGATGCAGGTCAGGAACAAGATCATCAGCGCCTATGAAGAAATCATGAGGATACAGGTGTAAGCCATGGCTGGATCCGACGACGTCCTTAACAACGCGAGAAATTACCTGAAGACCACGCCCAAGAACAAACTCTATACGTATCTATTCCTCTTGATTGTGGTTGTTGGTGGGTCCATCCTCGGCCTGTCTTTGTTGCAGAAGGAAAACTACAGCACGCTCTTTGCCGGTCTTTCCACCGAAGACGCCTCCATGGTCGTAGCCAAACTCAAAGAACTCAAAGTGCCCTATAAGCTCGGCCTCGGGGGGTCAGCCATCTATGTACCCAAAGATCGGGTCTATGATATCCGGCTCATGCTTGCCGGACAGAATGCATTGCCCGGTGGTGCGGGAATGGGCTTCGAGCTCTTTGATAAGACAAATTACGGTATGACCGAGTTTATGCAGAACGTGAATTATAAGAGGGCAATCCAGGGGGAACTTTCAAGGACGATCAACCAGATGCCGGAGATAAAGGCGTCTAGAGTCCATATCGCCATCCCTGAAAAAACACTTTTTACTGAAAAAGAAAAGGACGTTACCGCGTCAGTCTTTCTGAAAATAAAGCCGGGCAAGGACCTGTCCAAGGATCAGGTAAGCGGCATAGTTCAACTGGTGGCCGGCAGTGTTGAGGGTCTCAAGCCGGAAAACATCACCGTGGTAGACTCATCCGGGAAGATCCTTTACAAGAACGGCGGGAGTGGGCCTGCCTCGGCGGTTGTGCTTTCCGGCCAGCAGTTCGAATTACAACAAAGCGTAGAAAGAACGCTTGAAGACTCGGTGCAATCTATGCTCGATAGATTCATACCCTCCAACAAATCTATCGTGCGGGCAAATGTTGAATTGAATCTTAGAAAGGTGGAGAAGGTTGAGGAAGAGGTACAGCCGAACAAGAGCGTCATTACCTCAGAGAAGAAAAGCAAGGAAAAGACCGTGAACAGAACCGCAGGACCTGGAGGCGTTCCAGGTGTGGCCTCAAACGTTCCGAACGTGGCCGGCAGAACGACTCCAAAGGTGGAGACGGGCGCTGAACGTACGAACGAGTCGGAGAGAGAGGAATCACAGGTTTCTTATGATGTGAGTAAGACGGTCAGAAAGATCGTGGAACCATACGGCGACATTAAACGCGTATCGCTTGCCATCGTGGTCGATGGTAAATACGAAAAGGTAAAAGTGCAAAAAGGAGAAGAACTGAGGTACAGCCCGCGGTCACAGAAAGAATTGTCCGATATCAAGGGCATCGTGGCCAGGGCCGTTGGATTAGATGAACAGAGAGGGGACAAAATCGAGATCCTCAATGTGCCCTTCGAAGCTGAAAAACTGGCCGACGAGAAAGGGGCCCTTGACAGCGCCGAAAAGACAGAGGTCATGTATAGCGTAGGAAAATATGCTTTCTACGCAGCCATCTTTTTTGCCGTTTTCCTCTTTTTGGTGAAGCCGCTCCTCAATATCTTGAGGTCCAGGGTGGAAAGAGCACCCTTAAGCCCGATCAAGGATGTCTATCTGAGAGGTACCGCCGGTCCGGAGGTGACCCCCATTGAAAACAAGGCCCAGTCAGCGCTTGCTGACGCCATGAAGGACAAGGTCGTGGTTGGTTCGATTATCAAAGAATGGGTGCGAGAAGGTAGCTAATGGATAACGATTCAATTTCGGGCGTAAAGAAGGCGGCCATACTCCTTCTCACCATTGATGACGAGGTGACCAAGGAGATTATGAAGGACCTCGAGGAAGAGGAGATCGATGCCATCGGCCAGGAAATAACCAAACTGAAATTGATCCCCGACCATGTAGTAACCAAAGTCCAGGAAGAGTTCACCACGAAACTGGGTAAGAGAAGCCGGCAGATCGTGGGTGGCGAACAAAAATTCAAGATGCTCATTAAAAAGAGTTTTGGTGACGAGAAGGCCGAGACGTTTTTAGGCAATCTCGAGACGAAAAGAGGCATGCCCGGCGAATTCCTTCGGCGTTGCGACCCGAAACTACTGGCAAATGTGTTACGAGGCGAACATCCGCAGACCATTGCGCTCGTGCTTTCGACTCTTGGACCAAAGAAGGCGGGAGACGCCATTTCCGCACTTCCCGAGAGAGCGCAGGCCGAGGTGATCATGCGCATGGCCAGCCTGCAGAAGGTTGATCTGGTAATACTCGGGGAAGTAGAAGGTGTGATCAAGGATCAACTCGAGAACATCGGCGGCGCTGAGGGCAAGCAACTCGGAGGCGTCGAGGTTGTGGCCACGATTCTCAACCAGATGGACAGAACCCTCGAATCCGAGCTTTTGGGAAGGCTTGAGGAGTCAAGCCCAGATCTGGCGGAGAAGATACGGCAGCTCATGTTCACCTTCGAAGATTTAGTCCAGCTTGACGACAAGAGCATTCAGGTCCTTCTCAAAGAAGTCTCTTCCGAGGATATCGGTCTCGCTTTGAAGGGGGCCTCTGATGCCATGAAGGACAAGATATATGCCAATATGTCCGAGAGGGCTGCCGCCATGCTAAAAGAAGACCTGGAAGCCATGGGTCCGGTGAGGCTCTCTGACGTGGAAAAGGCGCAGGTGAAGATCGCAATGGTGGCGAAAAAGCTTGAAGGGGAAGGCAAAATTATCCTCTCCAGAGGCAACGAGAAATTTGTGTAGCCATAGCACACCGGGAAGAAATGAAACCCTTTATCTTCAATAATCTGAACGACGATTTCCAACCGGAAAGCAAGAACGAATTCACTGCCTACTTTGAGGAAAATGCCTCCCGTGAGATCTCGGCGAACCGTTCAATGACTATAGAGGAACGGACGCGGTCAATCTTTGAAGACGCCTTTGCCGAGGGAGAAAAAGCCGGACGCGAGCTGGGCATGAAGAAAGTCGATCCGATTATCAAAAGGTTGAATAGTTATATTTCGGAGCTGACTTTCTTTAAAGAGGATCTGCTGGAACGTTCGAGAAATTTGGCCACGGATCTGGCCCTTGTTTTTGCCGAGGCTATCATCTTAAGAGAGTGTGAAGACAAAAGAGATACGGTCATGAGGATGGTAAAAAAAGCCATGGAGCTTTGCGAGGAGAGAAGTGATATACAAATCAGACTGAGAAAAGAAGACGCCGAACTCATTGCCCCGGACGAGACAAGTCACCTCAAGATCATAAAGGACGATACGTTGAAAGAACCTGGTTTTATTATCGAGACCAATTTCGGCGATATCGATGGAAGAATCTCCATTCAGCTCGATGAACTGAGAAAAGAATTGACCCATGCAAAGATCGATTGATCCGCACGTATCCGCAACGAAGAGAGTTCTTTCCCAGTTCTATCCTTATCGGGTCTATGGTAAGGTTAACCAGGTTGTGGGCCTGGTCATAGAAGGTAAGGGCCCTATTTCTTCGGTCGGCGATGCGGCGCTTATTTATCCCGTCGACTCAGGCGCGCCCATAGATGCAGAGGTCGTTGGATTCAAGGATGGCAAAACCCTGCTTATGCCCTTAGGCGACTTGAGAGGCGTGGGTATCGGCTCTCGGATCCTGTCGAAGAGAAAGACAGTGGATGCGATCGTGGGCGAGGGCCTGCTCGGCAGGGTTATAGACGGGTTGGGAAACCCGATGGATGGAAAAGGTCCCATCCAGAGCAGCGAATCGATCCCGATCTACCGCGATACAGTCAATCCGATGAAAAAGAAAAGAATCCATGAACCTCTCGACCTCGGACTCCGCGGTATTAACGGACTTCTCACCTGTGGAAAAGGGCAGAGAATAGGCATTTTTGCAGGCTCCGGCGTGGGAAAGAGCGTATTGCTCGGTATGGTAGCCCGCCACACCGAGGCCAACGTCAATGTGATCGGTCTTATCGGTGAGCGGGGAAGGGAAGTGCGGGAGTTCATCGAAAGGGACTTAGGTGATGGCCTTAAACATTCCGTGGTTATCGTCGCAACGTCGGACCAACCGCCGCTCATCAGGGTCCGCGGCGCCTTCCTCACCATCGCTATCGCAGAATATTTCCGTGATGCAGGAAGTGACGTGCTCTTGCTCATGGATTCCCTGACACGTTTCAGCATGGCCCAGCGGGAAATCGGTCTGGCGATCGGAGAACCGCCCACTTCAAAGGGCTATACGCCAAGCGTCTTCTCCTTTTTGACGAAGTTGCTTGAAAGAGCAGGCAACGGAGAAGGACAGGGAACCATGACGGCTATATATACCGTATTGGTCGAAGGGGATGACCTGGATGATCCCATCGCAGATTCAGCCAGGTCCATTCTTGACGGACATATCGTCCTTTCGAGGAAACTCGCCGATCAGAACCATTACCCGCCCGTGGATGTTTTAAGAAGCGTGAGCAGGCTCATGAAGGACATTGCGCCCAGGGAACAGATAGAATATGCGGGTAAAATTATCGAGATACTGTCGGAATACGAGAGGGCCGAGGATTTGATCAATATTGGCGCTTACACGCCGGGAAACAATCAGAAAGTCGACTACGCCGTGTCCATGATCGACAAGGTCAAGACTTTTCTGGTCCAGGAAGTGGACGATCGGGTAACCCTCGATGAAACCTGCAACAGCATGAAAATACTCTTCTATGTATGATCAAACCTGTGGGCTTATGGCTGAGAGATCGTCGGTAGCGCGCGCGTCTGCCGCGATGGGGGTTTGAGACAATGAATGGCGAGCGCAAAGCCGGCCACGATAAGCTCACGGAGCAAAAACAAGGATTCATATGCTGAAGAACCGCCTTGAGCGCATCATTGAGATAAAAGAAAAAATGATGGAAGACAAGGAACGCGAGATTGAAGCGGAGAAAGCGCAACTTGACGCGGTCAGCCGGGAGATCCAAATGGTCGATGCGGATATCGATGAGGCATACCAAAAGATCACAGCAAAGCCGTTGAAGGGGAATGATTTCACCGTGATCAGGGATTTTATCGAATATCTGGACAATTCGAAGAACGCCCTTAAGCGCGAGAAAGAATCCATAGAGGAAAAGGTATCACTGCTCAAGGACGAGCTCGTAGAACTCCTGAAAGAGCTCAAGATGCTCGGTACTCTCCGGACTAAAGTTCTCAATGCCCTCAAGAAATCCTCAAACAGACGGGAGCAGAAGCTCCTCGATGATATCGCCCTGAGAATAGACGAAAAGAAAATATAGCGAGACCGCCCGGCTTCCACGCGCGTAAGGCCACATCCCTCCATCTACACGCTCATATTCCTTAAGGGCTGATGGGAAAAAGTTTCCCATGAGGGAAATTATTTCCGCGAGCATGCGGCGCCACAAGGACCTCAGATTTCATAACTTATTGAAATAATTGAATGAGCTTCTCTGGCACGCAAATTGTTTATACAGACAGGCATGGACAATCTACTCATAAACCTTTTATTTGCGAATTGTGCGACCCTGGCAAAGGGATTGACATCACAGTCGGAGGCGGCGAACGGACAGGATGGAGCTGGAACGCTCAGTTTCTTAAGTCTTTTCAGCGGCAAGATGGGCGTAGGCGTCGCGTCCGCTCAAGACCTTGCCGGCACTGCCACATCAAAGGAAGCAAACGACACGACGACTGAGGGTGCGGGTGAGAAGGAATCGGCCAAAGATTCATCGGATACGCAGGGTCTTTTTGCACTCCTTCAAAGTTGTATGAATGTGAATGATGCGCAGACTGCCGGACTTGATACCAATCGATTAATCAATCTAGAGAGCTTCTTGAAGAACATCTTCGACCTTCTGGGCGATGGCGAGAGTGTGCAATTAACGACAGAAACAACGAGCGCAACGACTCCTGCGTCACAGGGGTCCAAAAGCGAACAAAAAAGCGGAACCGATGAAGCGAACGGTGAGTCTCTTACGCCTGAGACCATCATGAACCTTGCCACCCTGGTGAGCTACCTCGCATCTATGATGGATCAGAAGGCTGCCCCGGAAGCATCAAGCCAGGGCGAAAACACTGTGCAGGTTGTGAGAAGCACAGAAAAGACGGGCGGCAATACAGGCGAGGCGGATCAAGCCACGGATAAACAGGCACCCCCGAATAGCAAGACATACATACCGATTGTCTCCGGCAAGGAAAACAGCGAGGTTGTGCAGCTATCGGACGCATCGGTTAAGTCTTTACAAAAGATCGAAGTCAAAAAGATTGATGGTAAGCAAGATATGTTTCAGGTGGTCTCGTACGGACGAGCATCGACACAAGACGATGAGGCGAAAAGTAATAGCCCTGCCCCATCGGGCAAAGAAGCCGCTGGAAGTTCTCCTCTGGCAGGCAAAGCCGAGAAAGTGCTCATTACCGATAGTGGTGAGTCTGAGAATGCTATCTCAAAAACCGCCGATAAGGGGACCGCTGATACGACCGGTAAGGATCAGAGTCAGCTCATGATGCAGAACGACGACTATGCAAGGATGACACAGCACACCGATAAAGCGAACTCCAAGACAATGGAAAAAACGCCGTTTGCATCGCTCATGACGGACAAGATTGAAAAAATCGTGGAGCAGTATGCGAATAAGAATAGCTCCATGGACATGGTCGTACGGCTTAAAGTCGACGACAAAGAGACATTGCTCGTTGGTTTAAAGGATCAGGGACAGCGGGTGACCGTTGAGGTCAAGACAACGAGCCAAGGCATGGGCTCATTTCTCCAGTCACAAAAGGAAGAAATCACAAAGCAGCTTGAAGGAAAGAATATCTACGCTAACATCTATGTGGATGTGAACAACGAAGGCTATCAGAAGCGGGAACAAAATCGGCAGCAGAAGGACAAGGGCGCCGACGAGAAAGCGAAGCAGGACTTCGATGTCTTTTTAGAGTCAGCGGCATAAAGGAGGGCATTTATGTCTACCGATCCGGTAAGCTCAGCAGCGAACAGTACAAGCACCACATCAAAAAGCTCGACGAGCAACATGATCAGCAAAGAGGCATTTCTCAATATTCTTATGACCCAGCTCAAGTACCAGGACCCGTTAAACCCCACGGATACGAACCAGTTCTTGAGTCAGCTTGCCCAGATCAGTCAGGTGGAACAGTTGACCAACATCTCGTCGACCCTCGACTCTATTGCAAGCTCGAATAGCGCGAGCAGCATTAATCAATGGCTCAGTGTGATCGGCAAAAAGATCGGGGTGACGAGCACGACTTTGTCTACGGGAGACCAGGTGAATATCACGCCCGCGGCGGATTACGATAAGGTGGTACTGAACCTGACCGCAAGCGACGGAACCGTCACACAACAGACGTTCAACAAGGGCGATGCCCTTACGTATACGTACACGGGCTCAAACCCTGTGACCCTGTCGTCTTATGCGCTGAAGGGTAGCTCGGTCGTGAGTTGTACGAACAGTGTGTACCGGCTGGTGCAGAGCGTACAGAGCGGAAGCAGCGGGCTCATCGCCATCGCGAGCAACGGCGATCAATACCCATTGAGCTCGGTGACAGAGATAAAAAATTAGACGGAGGTAGGTTATGTTAAGTTCATTTTTCTCAGGGATCAGCGGATTATTGGCAAATAGTAACGCGATCAACGTTGTGAGTAACAATATTGCCAACGTCAATACCATAGGGTACAAAGCCAGCACCGCGAGTTTTGAAGATGTGCTCTATCAGTCCATAAACGGTGCATCAGGCACGAGTCAGGTGGGCCGTGGAACGGCGCTTAGCTCAGTGGACACCAATTTCTCGGCGGGGTCTCTGGAAACGACTACCCAGGGCACTGATCTCGCCATCGGCGGCAAGGGTTTCTTCATCGTGAAATCTCCTGCGTCACAGAACATCTACTATACAAGGGCAGGCGAATTCAGATTTGATAGCGCGGGCAACCTCACGGACCCGAACGGCAACGTACTGCAGGGAAGGATATGGGACCAGACTACCGACGCCCCGGCCGGCGTTGATACGGACATAATCATCTCGCAGGCCACGAGTCAGCCCAAGGCCACCCAACAGATAGATATGAACGTGAACCTCCAGTCGGATTCCACCTGGGCGGGTAATATCGGAACACTTACCGCGGGCACCGGTTCCCCTCTCAGTGCGGCCACACTCACGAGCGGAGGATATCCCCGCGTGGGAACGCACAATATCAGTCTTGTGGGCAATACATTAACCATGACGGTCCAGCCCCTTAATCCCGATGGCACCAACTCAGGCCCTCTCATAACCTACACCGGGACCGTTGCTGCGGGAACGAGCTACACAAACTGGCAGGGATCTGGACTTGATATAACTACCGCTACAGGCGCAACATATACTGCGGGCGGCACGCAGACATTACCCTTGACAGGGTTCTCAACAGCCTATGTAAGCGCCACTAAAAACCCTTCAACAACATCCAACTATTCTTCGTCGGTTACCGTGTATGACTCCATGGGGCAGGCCCATACGGCAAACATATACTTCAGAAAAACGAGTGAGGATGTGACGACAGGGCAGAGTGTCTGGGAATGGATCGCTGAGCTTGACGCGGCCGATGCCCAACCGGGTGTAAACACCATGGAAGGCTGGGGCACCCTGACCTTTAACAGCAACGGCAATCTGCAGTCTGGCGGTACCCCTCAGGGAGTGCCCTTCAACTTCTCCGGCGGAGTGACCCAGAATCAGAATATCGAAATTGTTCTCGGTCAGGCTACCGGTGGCGGCACGACCACCCAATACCCTATCTCTTCCACGACGAGCTTCCAGACCCAGGACGGCTACCCTCCCGGCGTGCTGCAGAGCACATCAGTAAGCTCTGAGGGGATCATCTCCGGGACGTACTCAAATGGCCAAATCCTCAAGCTCTATCAGTTGACTCTCGCTAATTTCAATAACCCCAACGGGCTGTACAAGGAAGGCAGCAACCTTTATTCGGAGACCCTCGCGTCCGGAGTTCACTATACAAATAATCCCGGTGAGGGAGGCTTGGGAAAGATCAGCCCCAACTCCCTGGAACAGTCCAACGTGGACCTGGCAACGGAATTTGTCAAAATGATCATCTCCGAAAGAGGATTCCAGGCAAACTCAAAAGTCATCACCACGACTGACGAAGTGCTCCAGGAACTGATGAACTTGAAACGATAAATTAGCCTTCATAACACCCTCCCAATAATCAATCACCCTTGCGGCGATCCGCAAGGGTGATCCGCTTGCAGGGAGACCACCTGAAAAACTTCTCCACCCCATAAGTGCGCAAGAGGGTATCCGCAAGCATCAATGTCTTGAGTGACCCCTCTTGTGCAAGGGTCATTCCGGTGGTTTGCGATGTTCGATCACGCCTCTGTTGTTTCCGGCGGCATCTCGTAAAGAATTATGGGATTGCCTACGGATATCGGGACACGCCACAAGTGAGAGAGTCTGCTTTTTTCTGTCAAATTGATGACGAAAATAGCACACGCAGGTGGTTCGCCGTGTTGGCAAGAAGGCTAACTGGCCAGAATAATTGCCTCTTATTATATGGCATACTTATTGCTTTGTTATGCCTACGGAGGACGGCCAATATGGTGGAAGAGGAAAGAGAAGTAAAAGAACCTAAGGAAACTCAGGAACCAAGGAAACCTAAGAAGTCAAAAGAGGTGCACGAAGGCCCTGATGATTCCCAGGAGAAACAAAAGAACAAGGGAAAATTGAAAGGCATGCTGTTTCTCGCTGCAATCATCGTTCTTATCTGTGGGGGGCTCGGAGCGGGATATTACTTCTTCGGAAACAAGATCATATCTTCCGGTAAACAGACGGTGCAGGGCCTTTTTGGTAAGAAGCCTCCGGCGGCGAACGAACAGCGTACCGACGAGCAATCGTCGTCCACAGAGCAGAGCTCATCTGACCAGCAATCAGGGGCGTCAGAGCAGGCGGGCGAGTCACAACAGGAGAAGAAAAAAGAGGCCCTTGGCCCCATCTTGTCCCTGGATCCTTTTGTATTCAATATGTCGGGCAATCAATCCAAGTATGCCAAGGTCACCCTCGGATTAGAGGTCAAAGACCCCAAAGTCCAGGAAGAGACAAAAAAGATGATCCCGGTGATCCGCGACAAGATATTGTCCATACTCGGCACAAAGTCTCCTGAAGGCCTTATGGACGTGACTCAGAGAAATGCCACTAAGGGCGAGATTCTGAAAAGCCTGAAATCGTTATTCAAAGATGGCGAAGACTTGAAAGCCGTTTACATCACCGACATCATCCTACAGTGAGGCAATCGTAATGGATCAGGTATTATCACAGGCTGAAATCGATGCGCTCCTCGGGGGGATTTCCGATGGCGTCATAGAAACAGAGGCGCCTGAGCAAGCCGCTGCGCCCGCAGAAGTCAAAAAGGAAGTAAAGAGTGTCGATTTCATAAGATATACCAAGGGCAAGAAAGAAAAGCTACCAGCCCTGGAGTTCATCTATGATCGCTTTTCCAAATCGTTCAGATCGGCGCTCTCGCTTTTCATGGAAAAGGAGATAGAGGTCAACGTCAAACCTATCCAGTATGTGGAATATGCCGAGTTCATAAAGACACTCCCCCTGCCGACGAATATGAATATCGTGGTTACAGAGAATCTTAAGGGTTTCTTCATCATCATCTTCGACGCAAAAATGATCTTCTCCGTGCTCGAAACCATCTTCGGCAGTGCTTCTATTTCCGCGCCCAAGATAGAGGGAAGGGAATTTACCAAGATAGAGTTCAACGTGATAAAGAAACTGATCGATCTCGTCTCGCTGGAGATGGAAAAGGCCTGGGCCCCGGTCTACAGCATCCGTTGTAAATATTCCCGTTCAGAGATAAACCCCAACTACATTACCATGGTGGCTCCCGAGGAAAACGTGAGCCTGTGCGAGTTTTCTATCGAGATCGGCGATATCACAAGCTGGATGAAAGTTTGTATGCCTTACGGAGTTCTGGAGACAATAAAATCTTACCTCATCTCCACACCTTCCCGCGAGGACATGGAAATGCGAGAAAAATGGTTTGCAAACTTAAGACAGAGAACCATGGAGGTACCTATCGAGATACGGGCGGTGCTCGGAAAGAAGAGAATGCCCATCCAGGAATTTATGAAGCTCGTCGAGGATAACATTATTATGGTTGATCGATTTGTCAACGATCCGATCGATGTCGCAATCTTTGAGAAAATGAAGTTCAAGGGAAGAATGGGTATTTACAAGGGCAACAAGGCGATAAAGATCGAAGATACCGTGAGGTAGGGAGGTACAATGGAAGAATTCGTAGCCGACTCTCAGAGCGCAGCAGGTGGAAAGAAGTTTGAGGTAAATATCGATAGCCTCCTGGATGTCTCTGTAGAAATCTCTGTGGAAATCGGAAGGACCAAACTGACTATCGGAGAGCTGCTGTCTCTTTCAAAAGGATCCATCGTAGAATTGAACAGGGCTGCCGGTGAATCCGTGGATATTTTCGTCAACGACAAGCTCCTCGGCAAAGGTGAAATCGTACTCGTCAACGAACGCCTTGGAGTGAGGGTCATCGAGATTCTTACACCGAAGGAAAGGGTACAGGAACTGGGATGATCGATATCTATACCGGAATCATTAAAGTTGTTCTCGTTATGCTCGGTTTAGGGGCTGGCGTCATACTCCTTGTCCGATACTCAGGAAAGTTCAAATTTCCTGCGCTTACTTCTCAGAACCAGGGCTATGGTTTGAAAAAGGCCGGTTCCCTGTATCTGGGATACAAAAAATTCATCTCTGTCGTGGAAGTGAAGGATTATGTTCTGGTCATCGGCGGGGGAGACAAGGAGATAACGCTTCTTGCCAAGTGGAAGAATGAGGACAAAACAGAATGAAATACGTGCTTATAGGTCTTATTGCGCTTTCCCTACTTATCGTACCCTCGGCGCTCAACGCCAAGGCGGCTCTTAAAGAAAAGCCGCAAACCCAGGGCGGCAACTTCATATTGTCTTTTGCGGGTGGGGAATCAGGCAGGAGCCTCATGAACATCGTGCTCGTTCTGACGGTCCTCGCCTTCGCGCCTGCCATACTCCTGCTCATGAGTGCCTTTACCCGGATTGTCATTGTGCTCTCTTTTTTGCGACAGGCCATGGGCATACCGCAGCTACCGCCAAACCAGATTATTATCGGTCTCTCTCTTTTTCTCACGATCTTCATCATGGCCCCTACCTACGAAAAGATACATGTCAACGCCCTCACGCCGTATATGGAGAATAAGATCGGCTTCGAAGAATTCCTGGATAGAGGCTCTAAAGAGATGAACAGCTTCATGCTCAAGTATACCAAAGAGAAGGATTTGGCCCTGTTTATGAATATCGCGTCCCTGAAGAGGCCAGCCACGCCGGAGGAAATACCGATTCGTGTGGTGGTGCCTGCCTTCGCCATAAGCGAGCTGAAACGGGCCTTTCAGATAGGTTTTCTGCTCTACATACCCTTTCTCATGATCGACATGGTTGTCGCCAGCGTACTTCTGTCGGCCGGTATGATGATGCTGCCTCCTATCTTCATATCCTTACCTTTTAAACTCATGCTTTTTGTGCTCGTGGACGGGTGGAACCTTCTCGTAGGTTCCATCATAAAAGGATTCTATTAAGGAGTGTTTCTCTATGAGTCAGGACCTCGTTGTGCAACTATTTCGGGAATTGCTGAAATCGACTTTGATCCTCATGGCGCCCATGCTCATCGCCTCCATCGTGGTGGGCATGCTTGTCAGCATCTTTCAGGCGGCGACCCAGATCCATGAGATGACGCTCGTATTCGTGCCGAAGATTCTCGTCATCACCCTGTGCCTTATGGTCCTTTTCCCCTGGATGATGAACTTTGCAATCTCGTATACTGCGAATCTCCTGACCAACATACCAACATACGTGAAATAGATATGACAGAGATCGGAATAGAAGCGCAAAAATTCATACTCGTGTTCTTCAGGGTACTATCCGTGCTCTGGCTTGTGCCGCTTCTTTCGTCTCAGTATGTGTCAGTCATCTTCAAGGCAGGATTTGCGCTGGCGGTCGCCTTTTTGCTCTCCGGCTCGGTGAGCCCTGGCGTCCCTGTCGATGTCTTAAGGAATCCGTATTCGTTTCTTCTTATGGCTGGAAGAGAGGTCTTCATCGGCATAACGATCAGTTTCATCGTGAGAATCATCTTCGTATCCGTGTCTCTTGCCGGTGATATTATCGCCCTGCAAACGGGCTTTGCTTTTGCGCGGTTCATGGACCCCTTTACCATGACACAGGTCTCCGTGCTGGAGCAGATCAAGAATCTTCTCGCCATCATGATCTTCTTCGCGATCGATGCACATTATATTCTTCTTCAGGCGCTTTCCACGAGTCTCAAAGTGCTACCCCTCGGAGGCGCTACCCTGAAGGAGCCTCTCCTCAACTATATTATCGGCGCCACGGCGAGGGTCTTTTCGCTTGGCTTTAAGATCGGTGCTCCTATTATTGTCGCTCTCTTTCTCGTTGAATTGGCCTTCGGCATGCTTGCGAGGATGATTCCCCAGGTGAACGTGTTCATCGAGGGGGTCCCTATCAAGATACTCATCGTAGTTGTCCTGCTCACTTTTTCGCTGAGCATCATGGCCCCGGTCATAGCGGGACTTTTCCGAGGCACGGACAGAGACTTCTTAAACATCATCCGATTAATGGCATAGAAAATGGCTGAGAACTTCCAGGAAAAGACAGAGCAACCAACTGATAAAAGGCTTGAAGATGCCAAGAAAAAGGGGCAGATCGCTCAATCTCGGGAGTTGCCTTCCAGTATGGCCATCCTCTTCTCTACCATTTTTCTCTCTTTCACCATCACCCGGGTTTTCAACGAGCTTTTCAAAGTCTATGTGAGCTCCGTAAGGAATATTAACTTTGATCTTAACACGTCTACGGCGTACGGTATCCTCTCATCCAGCATCTTCAAGTGGATGGGTCTCGTCGCCCCTATTTTTGCCATGCTCCTTGCAATAAGCGTGGGGGGAAGCGTCCTTCAATCCGGATTCAACTGGAGCATGGAATCGATGAAGTTTAACCCTGGCGTCATCAATCCCGTAAAGGGCATAAAGAACATGTTTACCAAGCGGTCCGCCGTCGAGCTTCTGAAATCGATTCTCAAGATGGTGCTTTTGGGTTACATCGTTTATAACCTGATTGTGAACGAATTGCCCGCCATATCCGCCCTGGCGGATCAGGACATTCGATCCATCATCGTCTATCTCGGGAGTACCTCGTTCCGGCTCGCCTTAAAGGTTGGCGTGATCTTCCTCTTCATGGCGGGTCTCGACTATCTATTTCAAAAGTATCAGCACAAGAAAGACCTCATGATGACTCAGCAGGAAGTCAAGGAGGAATCCAAGGAGCGGGAAGGTAATCCTCTGGTCAAATCTCGGATAAGAAGCATACAAAGGGAAATGGCGAGGAGAAGGATGATTGAAGATGTAAAAACAGCCGACGTGGTAGTGACAAACCCGACCCACTTCGCAATCGCCCTTTCCTACACCCCGGGCAAGATGCCTGCGCCGAGAGTAGCTGCAAAAGGGGCCGGCTTCGTGGCCGCCAAGATCAAGGAAGTGGCATTCCGCTTCAGGGTGCCGATTATCGAGAATAAACCCCTGGCGCAGGGCCTGTTTTACGCGGTGAATATCGGGGACTACATACCGGAAAAATTCTATCTCATCGTTGCTGAGTTATTGGCGGAAGTTTACCGGCGAAAGGGCAGGATACGATCGACATGAACCAGATCGGAGCAAAAATCAAAGAGAGAAGCGATGTTCTCATCGCTGTGAGCGTCGTCTTTGTCATTCTCATCATGATTGTCCCGCTCAACAATTTCTTTATTGACATTTTTTTTAGCGTCAGCATCTCTCTTTCCCTTCTCATTCTCTTCATAGCCATGTATATAAAGAAACCTCTGGATTTCTCCGTCTTCCCATCGGTGCTCCTCATCGTCACGCTTTTCAGGCTCTCACTGAACATAGCCTCCACAAGGCTCATCCTCGTGCACGGAGATGAAGGATCTCAGGCGGCAGGTCTGATCATTCGCGGGTTCGGGACCTTCATCGTGGGCGGGAACTATGTCGTGGGCGCCGTGGTCTTTCTTATCCTCATGATCATTAACTTCGTGGTCATTACCAAAGGCGCGGGGCGTGTCGCCGAAGTGGCCGCACGATTCACCCTCGATGCCATGCCCGGCAAACAGATGAGCATCGATGCGGACCTCAACGCGGGTCTTATCGATGATGTGGGCGCACGAAGGCGAAGGGAGAAGGTGGAACTCGAGGCGGACTTTTACGGCGCCATGGATGGCGCCAGCAAGTTCGTGAGGGGCGATGCGGTTGCCGGCATCATCATTATCTTTGTCAATATAATAGGTGGTTTAGTCATCGGTATCGTCCAGAAGGGCATGCCCATGAACGAAGCCCTATCCGTGTACACCATACTGACAATCGGCGAGGGACTCGTCACCCAGATACCGGCGCTACTGACCTCCACTGCAGCCGGTATTATTGTCACGAGGGCTGCAAGCGAATCCAACCTGGGAAGCGATCTGGTCAGCCAACTTTTTACACAGCCCAAGGCGCTGATGCTCGCCTCTGTGGTTATTCTCTCCATAGGCATGGTTCCGGGCATCCCGCTCATCCCCTTCTTGATTCTTTCCTCTGTCACCTATGGGGCGAGCCATTTCATGAAGCCCGAGAAACAGGAAGAGATTGTGGGTCTCCCGGAGGAAAGTCCGCAGGAGAAAGAAAAGGCTGAGCTGATTCAACCCCTCGAGATCCTGGAGGTGGAAATCGGCTACGGGCTTATTCCTCTTGTCGATGCGGGACAGAGCGGTGAACTTCTCGATAAAATAAGGGCTATCAGGAAACAGATTGCCGTTGAGCTTGGTATCATGGTCCCCCCCATGAAATTGAGAGACAATCTGCAACTCAAGGCCTTCGAGTATGTAGTTCTTCTCAAAGGGGTCGAAATGGGAAGAGGGAACCTCATGCAGAGCAACCTTCTGGCCATGGGTCCAGAAGAGAAACAAAGAATGCTCGACGGAATACCCACGAAGGAACCTGTGTTCAATCTCGACGCTTACTGGATCAACGAAAAGGATAGGGACAAATACATTGCCGAGGGCTTCACCGTGGTAGATCATCCGACTGTCATCGCTACGCATCTCACGGAATTAATTCGAAACAACGCCCACGAGCTGATGACGAGACAGGAGACCCAAAAACTGATCGATACGATTGCTGCCTCTCATCCCAAAGTCGTTGAAGAGATTACCCAGAACCAGGTCGGCATGGGTATGGTTCAGAAGGTATTGCAGAATCTGCTCCGAGAGCAGGTTTCCATACGTGACCTCATAACAGTCCTTGAATCGATCGCCGATGCGTCGACCTCAGTTAAGGACCCTGAACTGATCACTGAATACGTGAGGCAGCGCATGGCCAGGAGCATCCTCAAGCCATATCTTATCGATGGTATTCTCAACATCCAGATTCTTGAGAAATCGTTGGAGGAGAAACTGATAAGCAGCATACAGCCCGTGGAGCAAGGCGCAATGCTCATCCTCGACATCTCTTTCAGCCAGCGTCTCATCGAAAAGATCGGCAATGAGGCGAAGAGGACCATGCTTGCCAACATGCAACCTGTGATCCTCGTACATCCCGTCTTGAGAAGCAAATTGAGAAGGTTCTTAGAGCGCTATATCCAGGGTATTACGGTGATTTCCCATAATGAGATTCCACCGCAGATCAAGATACAGTCAGTGGGGGTAATAAGACTCAATGAAAGTTAAGACATATAGCTTTGAAGACATAAGAAAGGGAATGGAATCTATCAAGGAGCAGTATGGTCCTGATACGATCATCATGGATATCAAACAGAATGATCTGAATGGATACGGATGGTCCAAGAAGGGCTGCGAGATTTCAATTGCCGTGGATAGTGAGCCGCAAACTCCCGAGGAAGACTACCTGCTGGAGTTGAGGCGCGGCACAGAGGCCGTCTGGCAATACACGACGAGATACCTGAGCGAAAGGCTTATTCTCATAGAATCGGAGATGATACGGGACAGAATGAAGACTTATCCTCTGCCTTTGAAGATACTTTTTGAAAAGATCGCAAAAGGCGGTCTTAATGCCCACCTGGCCCTGGAGCTCGTCTCAGAGGTGTACGCCGAGATAGGCCCCCTGGCCGAGAATTCCACAAAGGCGCTCTTCTTCCTGAAGACAGCGATAGCCAGAAGGGTCAAGACCTATGGCCTCACCGACTCGCAGGAGCCCATCGTGATCCTGGGCCCCTCGGGCGCGGGCAAAACCGAGACCGTCAAGAAGCTCTCGAAGATGGTTTTCGATAAGGGCATACCCGTTGCGATTCTCGCTTTCGATCCGGTCAAGAAGTCGAGCTACGATGACCTTCTTGCCTTTTCAGACAGTACCGGCATTCCTTCACAGTTTACCACGAGTCCTGAAGACCTGCTGAGAAAAGCGAGCCACGTGACCGGCAAAGCGCTCATCGACCTTACGGGTCAGATAGAGATTCAGAAAATGGCGGTGGACACGCTCAAAGAGTTCAAGAAGGTAGTCGTGCTCCCGGCGGGTGCTCGGGACGAGAAAATGGATCAGTATCTGACCGCTTTCGAGGATTCAGCTGTAGCCGGTGTGGTCTTCTCGAAGCTCGACGAGGAAGACAGACTGGGCAACTTCTGCTATAACGCGCTCAGGCTTAACCGGCCCGTATCTTTTATGACAAAAGGCACACATCTTAACGACGTTGTGTTTCCGGACAAGGAAACGTTCAGCAAAATACTAATTGAGGGAACTCTATGATGGCAAAGAGCGGGCCGAGGACGATCACCGTAACAAGTGGAAAAGGCGGTGTGGGCAAATCCTCAATCGTTTCCAATATGGCATACGTTTTGGGCAATATGAACAAATCGACGTTCGTTCTTGACGCTGATCTATCGCTCGGGAACATCGACATCATGTTCGGGGTGGTCCCTAAATTCAATGTGAAGGACCTCATGGAGGGCACGCGAAACATCGAAGAAATCATTACGGAAGGCCCCTGCGGCATCAAGATCATCCCGGCCACCTCCGGCATTAGCGAATTTTCGCACCTTTCGGATCATGAGAGGAATATACTCTTCACATCTATCAAAGCACTGCCGGCACATGATTTTCTCATCGTTGATACATCGGCTGGAATCTCCTCCAACGTAGTCTATTTTAACACCATGAGTGAGGCCGTCTTTGTGGTCATTACACCTGATCCGGCGAGTATGACCGATTCATATGCAGTGATAAAGGTCCTCCACAAAAAGACGGGCAGGAAGGACTTCAACATCGTAGTCAACATGGTCAGGGACGAGAAGGAGGCCCTGGAGATATACAGAAACATTCTCAATGTAACGGACAAATTTCTTGATGTGTACCTTGATTATTTCGGTTTTATACCGTTAGACAGAAATATATCGATCGCGACGAGAAGACAGAAGCTCTGGGCCGAGCATTTTCCTGACACGGATGCTACACAGGCCCTTGCTCAAATATGTAATAGGCTGGTGACGTGATGTGGAAGAGAGCATATGCAAAATCATACGTAGATGAACGGGACAAGATAATCGATGAGTTTGTACCTATCATCAGACACCTTGCGTATAAAGTCTCGAAACGGTGTGAGGACGACGATATCATCGAAGACCTCATCTCTGCGGGTGTTGTGGGGCTTCTCGAGGCCATGGAGAAATTCGACGTGCAGAAGGGGATCAAGCTCAATACCTTTGCGTATTTGAGGATACGGGGCGCCATGATCGACGAATTGAGGGCCAGAGATTGGTTCCCCAGAAGCGCCCGTTCTAAATCCAAAAAGATCAATGAGGTCATTAGAAAGCTTGAGAACAAATTCGGCAGGCTCCCTGGAGAAGAGGAAGTGGCCGAAGCGCTCGGCATGGACCTTGAAGAGTATTTTGCGATGATCAAAGACTACGGGAACCTGTCAGTGCTGAGCATCGAGGATCTTCATGAACTCCTCGGGGAGGACAAGGAAAGGGTGATCCGCTACGTTATGGAGGAAAGCGATGATCCTGAAAAATGCGCCGAGATATACGAACTGGAAAAGCTTCTCGCAAAAGAATTCGACAAATTACCGGAACGGCAAAGGTTTGTATTAAGTCTCTACTACCACGAGGACATGAACATGAAAGAAATTGCCAAGGTGCTCAATATTACCGAGGCAAGAATATGTCAGATTCATTCCCAGGCTATTCTCAATTTGCGCGTTTCCATGAAGAAATACCTGAGAGGTTAAGTTTGCCTTACGGGAATCCGATAACATATTTAGGACAGTATGGAGCATGAGTATATACTCAGCAAACTCAGAAAAGTAGAGATACTGCCAACGTTCCCCGGAATTGTAGGGGAAGTTATCAATATTATCGAGGACCCAATGAGTTCCGCAGTTGACCTGGCGAAGACTATGGATCCATCAATGGCCGGCGAGGTCCTGAGGGTGGCCAATACCGCCTATTTTGGCACCCGCAACTTCAGACATATCACTTCCATCGAACATGCCATAGCAATCGTGGGCCTTGAACATCTCTCCAATATCGTTCTCCATATGCCGTTTGTATCCATGATAAAAGGGCACTCCGGGTTTGACCGTGACAAATTCGTAAGGCATTCGATTCTGTCCGCGCTTATGGCGAAGACCATCAGCATAAGCTTTGAAAGAGCGGAACCTGATGAAGTTTATATCAGCGGGCTTTTACATGATATCGGTTCCATTATCATGTATCGCTATTTTCATGATGAGTGGGAGAAGATCTGTACGCTGGCATCCTCTGGCGGGCTTAGCCGTCTGCAGGCGGAGACCGAGGTGTTGTCGGTTCATCACGGTGTCTTGGGCGCCATGGCGCTTGAGATGTGGAATATCCCCAAGACGATAAGTGACGGTGTTATGTATCACCATAACCCTGATGATGCGCGGGATAATCCCGACTATGCGCGAGTGATTTACATGGGAAATAAGTTTGCAAAACGGATTGATTTAGGAGATAATCTCTCAAGCTTTGATGAGTTTATGAATAAATACAAGGATTTGATGGATATGACTCAAGATTTTAGGATAGAATTGACGCCAACAGAAAAATTGAGATTTTTTGAACGTCTCTTTACTCAATCAAAAGCCGCCAAGGGTTTTTTCGAAGGGATGTCAGAGGAGGACCATGATCAGAGTCCTTGTTGTTGACGATTCCCTTGTCATGCGAAAAACTATAAGCCGTATGTTGTCAAAAGACCCGCATATTGAGGTTGTCGGCACCGGCGTTGATGGTCTCGATGCCCTGGAAAAAATAGAATCCCTAAAGCCTGATGTCGTCACTCTTGACATAGAGATGCCTGTGATGGACGGCCTGGAAGCTTTGAGGCGCATCATGTCAAAAGAGCCGATCCCGGTCATTATGATGAGCGCGCTGACAAAAGAGGGGGCCGAGGTAACCATGGAAGCGCTGACCATCGGCGCCTGTGATTTTGTCACCAAGGATTTTGCCAATGTGTCCAGTTCTATCGAGGCAAAACAAGTCGAACTCGTATCTAAGGTCAAGAACGTGGCCAGGAACAAAGTAAGATTCTTGCTCAAGAAACTCGACATTACCAAAAAGCCCGTGGACGTGAGTCCTGACCAGAAGATAAAGCATGAGGTTCTATCTATTGGTGCGTCTACAGGGGGACCGCCGGCTCTCCAGCATATCCTGACCAGCCTGCACAAAAACTTTCCGGTTCCTATTGTGATCGCCCAGCATATGCCGAAACTTTTCACGCAATCTTTTTCGCAGAGGCTTGACGCCGTTTCGCAGATCCACGTTAAGGAAGCTGAGGAAAATGAGCCGCTCAGACCAGGGGTTGCCCTGATAGCGCCCGGCAATACGCATGTTGCTCTCAAAAGAAGAGGAAAAGAGATCGTTGTAGAGTTTGTAAACGGGTCGCAGTATATCTATCGGCCCTCAGTCGACCTGCTCATGTCGTCCACGGCGACAGTCTACGAACAACAGGCCATCGGTGTCATCCTTACCGGCATGGGTAACGACGGCCTGATCGGCATGAAGGAGATGAAACTAAAACACGGCTATATTATCGCTCAGGATGAGGAGACGTGTGTTGTCTTTGGGATGCCCAAGGCGGTTATCGGCGCGAATCTCGCCGACGTGGTCCTTCCCATAGATAGAATATCTGAAGAGATAATGAGGGTGTTATGAAAACAAAGAAGGGTGAGGGACGAGGGACGCCGAAAAAGAAAATGAGCAAAAAGGAACTCACACGCTTTATTGATCTTATCCGAGACGGCGACAATTTCGAGAAAGAGAAGGCCATCAACGCCTTGATCGCCTCCCCGAGTAAAGAAGCGGTAGAGGGCATTATCCCGCTCCTCCAACAAAAGAACACAGTCACGAGGATGGCGGTTCTCGACGTGTTGAAGAAGATAGGTAGCGTCTCTCTTGAGAGTGTTCTCGGCATGCTCGATGATGAGAACGAGGATATCAGGGTCTACGGCTGTGAAGTCCTCAGCTTCCTCAAAGACAGGCGCGCTGTTCCGAGCCTTATTAGATCGCTCCATGAAGAAGACGATAACGTAAGGAATGCGGCCTGTATGGCGCTTGGCGATTTCGACGACGACGAAGCGGTGGCCGCGCTTGTCGAGGCCCTGAAGGACGTGGAGTGGATTGCTTTCTCAGCCATATACAGTATCGGAAGAACAAAAAGCAGAAGCGCCATCCCGCAGCTTGTCGAGTTTTTCAAGACGAGCGGGGAGGAGTTGTCCATCGCGGCTTGCGAAGTGCTTCTTGAATACGGCGACGATGAGATTCTCAACGAAATCTTTGAGACGCTGAAGGGCTGGGACAGACAGAAGAGAAACACATACCTCAAGATCATCCTCGAAAAGGGGAACGAAGAAATTTTTGAAAAACTGAAGGAGAAAATCGGGGACGAGTTGAACGAACACTTGCTGAACAGTGTTCGTTACGAGAAGCAATATTCCCTCGAAGTCATACGGATGCTCACCCACTTCAGGCAAGCGGAGACCTGTGAAGCCATTCTCGACGTGCTGAGCGGCATGGAACGCGACGGCGATGAATTCGGGTCCATACTCGAGCTCTTTGTTTCCATGAGCGATGTCTGGGCCGACTCAATTTCTGATTATATGAAAAGGGACGAGAAGTACCTTTTTCCCCTGGTCAAGGCCTGCAAGATCGCCGGTATCAAGCTCGAAGAACCGCTTTTGCTGGACATTTTTCTGTCGTCTCCCGCAGACGTGAAAAGAGAAATCGTTACCGGTGTCCCGGGGCTCTCTGTCGGAAACGGTGCCTCGATTATCAGAGAGGCGATAAAGGATACAGACGGGCATATAAAAGGGTCCGCCGTGGACGTGGTGGGCGCGCTGTCGCTTAAGGAATTGAAGAATGAAATAATAGATATTGCGCAAAGAGGTTTTGCCGATGTGAGGACCAAAGCGCTGAAGGCCCTTTTGAGTCTTGACACCGGTCGGGCTATGGACCTTATTAAAACCTTCGTCTATGATGGCTCGAACGAAGACAAGAGAACATATCTCTCAGCCACAAGCCTGATAGACAGCGAGAAGAATTTTCCTTTTATCGAAAAACTCGCGTCGGACGCCGACGAAGGCGTGAGAAGGGCTGCGATTGGAATCCTCGGCAATTTTCTTGATAACGGGCATTACCTGACCCTTCTGAAAACGATTCTCATGGACGAAAACATACCCCATGAAGTGCTCAAGGTCATCAAAGATAAGAAGCTCAGCATGTTCAAAGACCGGCTGGTCGAAGTTTTCGCCGACGCGGCCAAAGGCCTGTGGACAAGATATTATGCACTTTCCGCCCTTGGGGCGTTCGAAGATGGCTCACTCTTCGATGTATTCGCTAATGGACTCAAAGACGAGAACGGCCTCATCACTATAGGGTGTATAAGAGCTCTGGCCGACCTGGATGACAGGAAGGCCATAGAGTATATTAGACCATTTGCAACGAGTTCGAATGAAGACGTAAAATCAAACGCGGAGTCGGTGCTGCAAAGACTCGAGGGCAATTAGAGACACACCATGATGACGAAGGAAGAATTTTTCACCCTCCGAGATTTTGTGTATGAAAAGACAGGCATATTTTTCGCAGAAAACAAGGCCTATCTTCTCGAGAGCAGACTTACCAACAGGCTGGGGGAACTGGGATTAAGCTCTTTCGAAGACTACTATTATTGTCTCAAGTATGGCAGCGACAAGGCCAAGAACGAGATAGCCAATCTCTTTGACGTAGTAACGACGAACGAAACGAGCTTCTTCCGGAACCCACCTCAGCTCGATGCCTTCAAGATCGTTGTTCAGAAGAATTACCTGAATGGAAATGGATTGAACCCTATCAGGATATGGAGCGCAGCGTGCTCGACCGGGGAAGAACCGTATACGCTCGCCATTATTCTGGAAGAACTCATGCAGACGATAAGACAGAATATACCCTACATGATTTATGCGACGGATATCAGCCAGAAAGTGCTTGAGTCCGCGAAGCGCGCTGTTTTCAGCCAGTACAGCATACGCAATACGGATGAGTCACTCAGAAAGAAATACTTCGCAGAAGAAAATAGCATGTACAAGTTGCATGAACATGTAAAAAGAAACGTGAAGATAGATTTCATGAACTTGATGGAGAGTGACGCCTATCGGGTATACAAGCAAATGGATATTATATTTTGCCGGAATGTCCTCATCTATTTCGACGAAAAGGTTAAGAAGAAGGTTATCGAGCACCTCTACGAATCATTAAGGCCCAAGGGATTTCTCACGATCGGCCATGCGGAATCACTCCACAATATTTCGCGAGCTTTCAAACCCCTTGTATTTCCGGGGACTATTGCCTATCAGAAAGGATAGCCTATGAAAACAATTTTGATCGTCGATGACTCTGCGACCATAAGAAAACTGTTGGCATACATCTTGAAAAAGAAGAATTTCATCATTGCTGAGGCTGAAGACGGAATGGATGCCATGGAGAAGCTCGGCCACGTACAGGTGGATCTCATCATTGTTGACCTCAATATGCCGAATATGGATGGGATTGAATTTGTGAAGAATTTAAGAGATAATTACTACTATATGGATACCCCCGTGATTATGCTTACTACGACGAAGGATGACAAGTTGAAGAAAGATGCCTTCGACGCAGGCGTGAATATGTTTCTCAACAAACCGGTCCAGCCGAATTTTTTGCTCTACAAGGTTGAAAGCCTTCTGAGCGAGGAGGAAGATCATGGATGATCAGGCTTTGCAAAGAGATGAGATGCAGGAGATTGTCGATGAGTTCATCGTCGAATCAAGCGAGTTGATGGACAACGTCATTCAGGACATCGTTGCCATTGAACAGAGCCAGGACGAAGAGACGATCAATGGCATATTTCGTGCGGTGCACACGATAAAGGGCACATCGAGTTTCCTCGGTTTCAACTTTCTCTCCGAGCTTGCCCACAAGGGGGAAGACGTACTCGGGACGATCCGAAAGGGAGAAATGAAGATCGATCAAGAAACCGCCGATATACTGCTTGAAGCCTTCGACCTGATGAAACTCATGATCGAAGATATTCGCACGCATGGATCGGAAAACCACAAGGCATCTAGCGTCATAGAAAAGCTTGCCGGACTCCTAAGCGGCAACAAGAAGACGGCGGAAGCGCCCCCGGAAGAGAAGAAGATGCTAGGCGAGATCCTCGTGGAAGAGAAGATCCTCACGAAGACTGAGCTCGAAGGTGTGCTCAAAAAGCAGGAGAAGGACAAGGAAAAAAAGATTGGCGAAATCGTTGTAGAGGAAAAGCTCGTTACCGAGGGGCAGATGAAGAACATCCTCTCGAAGCAGAAGACGGCGAGCAAAGAAGAGCAGACCATCCGCATCGACGTGAAGAAACTTGATGAGCTGATGAATCTTGTCGGTGAGCTCGTTCTCGGCAAAAACAGGCTGATCCTCGTCAACAGCCTGGCGAAGAAGGAGGATGCGGGCGAGACCGTTTTCGATAATTTGGGAGATGTCACCAACTATATCGAGGTCATCACAAACGAACTCCAGCTCTCCGTCATGAGGGCCAGGCTCGTGCCTATCAGTAAGGTCTTTAACAAGATCCCGAGGATGGTGCGCGACCTTTGCGCGGAATTCAAGAAAGATATCGATTTGAAAGTGGAAGGTGAAGAGACCGAACTGGATAGATCGCTGATAGAGGCGCTCGTTGATCCTATGGTACACATAATCAGAAATTCCGTGGACCATGGTATCGAAGTACCGGATGAACGCGAGAAGAAAGGCAAGAACAAAAAAGGCCTACTTTCGGTGAGAGCATATAACGAAGGCAACCATGTCATCATAGATGTTTACGATGACGGCAAGGGAATCAATCTTCAGGCGGTCAAGGACAAGGTAAAGGAAAAGGGGCTCATGACCGAAGCTGAACTCGCAAGCCTTTCGGCTAAAGAGGCGATGAATCTGGTTTTCATCCCCGGCCTGAGCACTGCGCAGAAGGTGAGCGCCGTCTCGGGAAGAGGCGTGGGGATGGATGTAGTCAAGACGAACATCGAGAAGATGAATGGTCAGTGCTACATCGACTCCGAAGAAGGCCAGTGGACCAAACTCACCATAAAGCTCCCACTTACGCTCGCCATCATGAGAGCGCTGATCGTCAAGGTAGATAATGAACTCTTTGCCATCCCGTTGAACACGGTCACGGAACTGGTGAAGCTGAAAGAGGGTCTCGTGAAGACCGTCGATAAGAACGAGGTGATGGTTTTGAGAAATGCGGTTATCCCGCTACTCGACCTTCTCAAGACCTTTAGCACGCAGGCCGAAGAGAGCACAGACGGGTACGTGGTAATATGCAACATGGGCGAAAAAACCATTGGCATTAAGGTGCACTCGGTGGTGGGACAGGAAGAAGTGGTGATAAAACCGCTCGGGGAATTCCTGAAAAACATCAAAGGCATAAGCGGCGCCACGATCAGGGGCGACGGGAAGGTAATCCTTATCCTGGACATACCTTCTGTGATTCTCTATCACAATAATCAGAAGAAGGCATACGGTCATCTTCACAGTGTTGCCGGATCAGCGGCGAGCGCAATGAACTGACGTAAGTCGGCATACGGGTGTAATACCCCGGTCTGGGGGTTATGCCGCGTCTTGGGCAAAAGTCAAAGAGAGGCCAGCAAGCCCCCGCGCTGTGCTATAGTATTGTAGCTGTTGTGAGGATTGTGGCTGGTCGATATTTTTTTCTTTCCGGTTACGAATTGCCCTTGTCCATGTTTTCATATTCAACGATTGCGTTATTTTCAATACGGAAAAGCTCATCTATATCGATGTTCACAGCCGACAGGGCATCCTTGACCTCGTCGTAGTGCTCCTGTTCAAGGTTCTCGATAATTGTTATAAGTCTACCCAGCAATCCCTCTTTCTGGAGTAGAGCGTCGTTTATCTCTTCGGAGAGGTTCAGCTCTTTCAGGATGTTCTCAAGGGGGGTTTGCAGGAGGGTATCGATGAGAGACATCACTCCAGTCATAAACGCCCTGTCAGCACTCGCCGTATCATGAGTAATCTCGCCGGTAAGGAGCTCCATGATTCTGCCTCTGAGCACCGCCCTCTCGAAGAGCGGCGTTGATGTTATATCATATCCTTCGCCCGCAAAAAGAAGGAGTGTTACCCACTTCTGGAGATTGCGATAACCGAGCAAAGCGATAGACTGGCGGATGGAAGTGATCTTCTGAGGGGTGTAGAACGCAGCGGAGTTGATGAACTGAAGGAGCTTGATATGGAGCTCAGGGTTCTGGCGGAATATCTTCTCCAGGACAAAGAACTCAGCCTCTTTTGCCAAAAGCCTCGAAAGGTCGAGAAGCACCACCTGAGTCGGAGATATTGATTTTGCAGATATGATGGAAGGCTTGGCAAAGAAGTATCCCTGAAAATAGTCGTAACCGAGGTCATAACAATATTCGAAATCCTCTCTGGTTTCGACCTTCTCGGCCACGAGTTTGATTTTGTATTTCTTGAGTATCTTACTCATTTCCGCTACAGTCTCACGTTTCGTAGCCATCACATCTATCTTTACGTAATCGACGATGTTCAGTATGTCGGAGACGTCGTTATGGACGTAATCATCAAGGGCAATTTCGTATCCATCCTTCTTCAGGTTCTTGCACAGATCAAGTATCGTCTGATCGATCTTAACGGTTTCGAGGATTTCAAAGACCGTTATCTTCTTCGGCAAGAGATCGGCTACGCCGCTCGTGAGGAGACTGGCATCTACATTGATGAATCCTTTCTTGCTTCCGATCAATTTAGAGACGCCGATGTTGTTCAAGGCGTTTACCATGACATTGGCGGTCGCTTTCACATTGTCGGTCACGTTGGCGCACTGAACCAGACTTCTTCTGAACAGTAGTTCATACCCAAAGGTCTTCTTCTGCCGGTTGAGTATAGGCTGTCTGCCGACAAATATCTTATTCTTCTCATCGTCATCACCGGCAAGGCAAGCATTTGTCTGCCGGGTTGCCGTATGCTCAAGCATAGATCACCTGATATGTTGTTCGCATGTGCACCATTAACTTTATCGGATTGACATTGAAACAAATTAAGGGAATAATTATGCAAGAATGGGTTTAAGTATCGTAAAGATTTTCCGATTAATCTTCTGAAGGAGGAAGATCTATGAACGAAGGGAGAATTTTGCAGCTCGTCACATTCAAACTCGGTAGCGAGGAATTCGGGGTGGACATTCTCAAAGTCCAGGAAATCAATAAGATGATGAGCATCACCAAGATACCGAATGCCCCGGCCTTTATCGAAGGGGTAATAAACCTTAGGGGAAAGATAATTCCTATCGTGGATTTGCGGAAAAGACTCGGTTTCAAAGACAAGGCCTACGACAAGTCAACAAGGATCATCGTGGTTGAACTCGACGGACTCGTGCTCGGTTTCATCGTCGATTCCGTGTCCGAGGTTTTACGCATACCCGATAATACCATAGAGCCGCCTCCATCCATGGTGGCCGGCATAGAATCCGAGTATATTGAAGGCGTGGGCAAGCTTGATGACAGACTACTTATTCTGCTTGAGCTCAAGAAGATATTTTCATCGCCGGAGAAGAAGGATATCGAGAACATCGACTCGAATTAGACTTACAAGGAGGGGACGTCTATGAGCGAAGCCTACGAGGTCGGGTTATTGAGAAATGTCCGGGCGCCTGATGGCAAATCTTCGGTTTCAAAGGACTCGGTGGGATTGAAGAGGAAACAGGCCAGGGACAACAAGAAGAAAGGCAGGGCAGGATACGGTTCTCGCTCACCCTATGCTGAAGAGAGACGCAATGATTACGACAAGGACCCTCCGGAGAATAAGGAACAGGAGAGCAGAATAGATATTACCATATGAAAATTTTGCCTACGTAGGAAATTTTTTCCGCTTCTTAAGAGACATTTCAACCATCCACAGAGCCTAAATTAGCTGAAAACGCCGGAACATCCACAAGTAGCGTCATGGCACGAGGATTGCATCTTCTTATAGCATGAGTTTTTATACGACCGTAGCCGGCAAATACGTCAATGAAAGAAGACTCGACATTATTGCAAATAACCTTGCAAACTCTCTGACGGCTGGGTTTAAGGCCATTAAGCCGGTATTCAATATGGTCTCCACCACCGGTGCCTCGGGTGAGTCCAAGCCCTTAAAAAACTCTTATGTCAGTCTTTATGACACCTATACTGATTTTTCTGACGCTCCCCTCGTTGACACCGGAGCGCCTTTCGACGTTGCCATTATCGGCAAAGGGTTTTTTGTCGTCCAGGGTCAGGACGGTCCGGCGTACACCCGTAACGGCCAGTTCACCGTGGGAGGTGACGGCAGGTTGGTGACGATGAACGGGGACCCGGTGATGGGCACGAACGGAGAGATCACCATCACGATCAAGGACGGCAAAGACATCCTCATCGGTCAGGACGGGACAATCTATCTCGGAAAAGACAAAGTAGATACTCTGAAGGTCGTGGATTTTAAGAATCAGAACGCGCTTCAGCCCGTGGGCAAAAGCCTGTACGTCAACACAGACAAGAACGCGGCTGAGACAACCCCTGACTGGTATTCTATACGGCAGGGCTCGTATGAGAGCTCCAATGTCAACGTTTTCCACGAGATGGTCGAGATGATCCAGACCATGCGGGCTTACGAGTGCTATACCAAAATAGACCAGATGGTTTACGATGAGAATACAAAGCTTACCGATCTGGGCAAGTTTTAGGAGGCAAGAATGATACGGGCGTTATGGACAGCTGGCACGGGAATGAACGTTCAACAGACAAACCTTGACGTTATCGCCAACAACATTGCCAACGTGAACACGAACGGCTATAAGAGGAGCAGGGCTGATTTTCAGGACCTCATATATCAGACCTTGCGACTCCAGGGGGCACAAACAGAAGGTGGAAACCAGGTGCCCACGGGTATTCAGATTGGACTTGGGGCTATGCTGGCTTCCGTCCAGAAAGCATTCCAGCAGGGTGATTATCAGAATACTCAAAATGAGCTTGACGTCGCCATTCAGGGAAACGGATTTCTCCAGGTGACGCTACCGTCAGGTGATACGGCTTACACCAGAGCGGGCGCGTTGAAGAGTGACTCTACAGGGCGGATTGTCACAAGCGACGGCTACCCCATCGTACCCAACATCACCATACCGGCTAAGACCCTGACAACATCTATTGAAGCGGACGGTACTGTTTCGGCGCAGATCCAGGGTCAAACACAACCCCAGCAGATCGGCAACATCCAGCTTGCCATTTTTGCCAATCCGGCAGGACTCAAAGCCATTGGAAAGAACCTGTTTCAGGAAACGGATGCAAGCGGTACCCCGACGACAAGTGTGCCCGGCCAAAATGGGGTTGGCACGCTGCTTCAAGGATATCTTGAAATGTCCAACGTAAATATTATGCAGGAAATGATAAACCTCATCATAGGACAGAGGGCATATGAAGTCAATTCCAAGGCGATCCAGGCTGCGGACGAGATGCTCCAGATGGCTAACAATCTGAGGAGATAGAATAGCATGGAGACAGAGGATCGCAACTCAAAGATAGCGAATAGGGTGCCCGCTGTTTTGGAGGATGGATTTGGCCGTACAGACGGATTAACCTGGATATACGTTATGGGTCTTCTTTTCATCGCATCCTTGTTGTTTTTTGCGATTGCGCACGCGCGGGAGTATTCGCTGCTTGAGACGAAGATCGTCCAATTTGTCGCACAGTTATATGGTGAAGATGCGGATGTGGAGATAAGACTCAATAACGTCAGTATCGCCAATCAATTGAAAGACCGAGAGAAAGTCGGAAACATGAGTTTTCTCAAAGTGCCCGATGCAGAGGGCCAGGGTATTTGCGCCGTTGAGATCGAAGGCGCGGGTGGAAAGTTGAGAAGCCTCCATGTCCCCTTTAGAGTACTTATCAAAAGAAAACTTTTCGTATTGAAGCAGGATGGAAAGATGGGCGAAATCATCGGGAAGAACGATATTACCGTGAAGGAAACATACTTAAGCGGAAAAGGCACGGAGTATCCCTCTTTAATCGATGATGTGATAGGGAGAGCTTTGAAGAAGGATGCATCCATGAATACGGTCATCACCTCGCAGCTCCTCGAAGATCCTGTAATAATCCAGCGGGGCGAGATCGTGAACCTTATTGCTGAGAACAGAGACATCCTCGTTCAGACCAAAGGCAAGACCATGGCCAAAGGCAAGATGGGTGATCTCATCCGCGTGCAGAACGTAACATCCGGCAAAGAAGTCCAGGGCAGAGTGACGGCAAACAACACCGTTACGGTGGAATTTTAGAGGATCACTATGATGAAGACAACCGCAATGATACTTATCTTGACTGCGACTTGCCACGGACTGATCGCATGCGATATCCCGCATGAGTCACGGATCAAAGATGAACCTTTCGTGATCGACAACACCTATAAACAGACCAAGCCCGCGGCTGCTCAGGCCCCTGGGACTATCTGGAGAGGTGCGAGCACCACGAACACTATTTTTGGAGATCTCAGGGCAAGGGCCGTGGGAGATATCATCACCGTAAAGATTGTCGAGGTCTCCCAGGCTTCGGAATCGGCGACCACTGATACCAAAAGAACCTCCCAGACAACCGCCGGAATCAACAATTTCCTGGGATTGGAATCAAATAACTTTCCCTCGAGCATCAACCCCTCAAAATTCATCGATGCCAACACACAGAACGATTTTTCCGGCTCGGGCGCCACCACAAGGACCGGATCGCTGAGCGCGACGATCACAGCGAGGGTTGTCGATGTACTACCCAGTGGAAACCTGGCGATTGAAGGCAAGAGGGAAATCGTCGTCAACAATGAGAAAAAAGAGATCCTGCTGCAGGGTATCGTGAGACAGAAAGATATTGCCTACGACAATTCTGTGCTTTCCACTCAGATCGCAGATGCGAAAGTGATCTATACGGGTATCGGGATTGTCGGAGAAAAGCAGAGGCCCGGATTCCTTGCAAGGATTTTTGATATGTTCTGGCCGTTCTGATGGTGAGGTGAGCTATGAAACATAACGAATGGAACAGCGAAGAGAGAAGACCGATAGCCGACACCGTTTACGGAGCGCGAAGCGGGAAAGAAACATCTGCCGGTGAGAATGGAAGCGAAGAATGGAAATGCGAAGAGGACAAAGATATAATTGTCGAGGGCGATGGATCGCTTTGCCCGGTTGTGTCTCACGATTGTGAAACCAAGGCAGGGCTCAAGACCAGGGGAACAGAAGAACGGAAGCCACAGCGTGCGACCGGTACGTTGGTCCTCGATGCAGCGACAAAATCGAGGATTATTGCGCGTGTATTCCATGTTTTCGCTCTTGTATGTATTTACCTCGTGTGCCTGGCGGCCACCCCATATGCTGCACGGATAAAGGACCTTGCATATGTAAATGGGGTCAGGACCAATCAGCTTGTGGGTTACGGTCTGGTCACGGGCCTTCGCGGCACAGGGGACAAAGCGAACACGATATTTACGACCCAATCTCTTGCCAACATGCTGGAGAATATGGGGGTAAGAGTTGACCCCACGGCAATAAAGGTCAACAATATCGCCGCCGTGGTCGTGACGGCCAACCTGCCGCCCTTCGCGAAGATCGGAAACAGGATAGACGTTACGGTCTCTTCTATCGGCGACGCGCGGAGCATTGAAGGCGGAGTCCTTTTGATCACCCAGCTCAAAGGGGCTGACGGAGAGGTATATGGAGTGGCCCAGGGACCAGTAGTTGTCGGCGGTTTTCTGGCGAGCGGTCAGGGGGCGACAGTACAAAAGAATCACCCCACCGTAGGACGAATAGCCAATGGGGCAACCATAGAACGGGAGGTCGAATACGGCAATTTCAAAATGGATTCAACCACACTTTCCCTGAAAATGCCCGACTTTACCACCGCAAAGAGGGTTGCTGACCGTATCAATGAGGTGTTTGCAGAAGCGGCTTTTGCTAAGGATGGCGGTACGGTGACTGTCGAAACGCCACAGAGTCTTAAGGCGAATCCGGTTAAATTTCTTTCGGCGGTTGAAAATCTCGAAGTGGCGCCTGATGTCGCGGCAAAAATCATCGTTGACGAGAAGACGGGCACGGTTGTTATCGGTGAAAACGTGAAGATATCGACGGTGGCTATCGCACATGGTAATCTTAGCGTTCAAATTAAGGAGAGCGAGAAGGTGAGTCAGCCCTTGCCATTCACGCAAGGTCAGACGGTTGTCACTCCGGATACGACAATGAAGGTCGAAGAAGAGAAAGGGAAATTCTATCTCATGGAGAGCGGTGTGACGATCAGGGAGCTGGTCAATGCGCTCAATGCCACCGGGGTATCTTCCCGGGATGTGATCACGATTTTGCAAACGATCAAAGCCTCCGGGGCTTTGCAGGCTGAGCTGGAAGTGATATGATGAAGGGGCCGGCATGAGCGAAATCTCAATAAAGCGAACTATTAATGCTACGATGGCCTCCGTTCTCAGTGAATCGGGCGTGACCCGTAACGGCGCAAACGGGGGGGATAAAGAAAAGGTCTGCAAAGGCTTCGAGTCGTATTTTATGCTTACTATGCTAAAGGAGTTGCAAAAGACCACGGAGCTTTCAAAGAAGAAGGGGTACATGGAAGAGACGTATATGTCCATCGTGTACCAAAAAGTGGCTGATTTTCTCGCCGATAAAGGGATCGGCATCAAAGATATGCTTATGCGCTATGCGGACCGGGGAAATAGTAGGGAAAATTCTCAGGAAAACACTAAAGTTTCAAAACAAAGCGGCGATAATACAGGTAAGTAAAAAAGGAGGTGGACTGTTATGAAGATAGAGAATGATAAGCAAACCGGTCTTCTGGATAGTCTCGTAAAGTCTACACAGAGTAAGCTGCAAAAGGAACCGGCAACGGAAAAGAAGGGCAACCAAGGCGCTTTCGACAAAGTTGAGCTGTCCTCCGGGAAACAGGAAATCAGTGAGTTGAAAGAACGGGTAAAGGCTGAGCCCGCAGCGAGGCAGGACAAAGTGGACGCTATGAAAGAGGCGATCCAGAACCAGACGTACAATGTGAAAGGCGAACTGGTTGCAAAGAGCATGCTGAAAAGTCAGCTTTTGGATGAGTTGCTGTAATGAATGACAAACCCGTCATAGAACTTGCACGGAAAGAGCAGAAAGCCCTGAAAGAGTTCTTGAAAGTTCTTCAGGGAGAGAGGGATGCGATCATTTCCTTCTCCCTTGAAGGCATCATCCAGGAAAACAACAGGAAAGAAGAGATATTAAGAAAACTCGAATACCTGAAGATGGAAAAGGAAAAACTCTTCGAATCCTTGAGTGATAAAGAAGAAATATTGGATAGCCAGACCTGGCAAGCATTGACAAAAGAAATGCATCACACCATGAAGGAAATAAAGATTGCCCTTCAGAAGAACATGAAACTGCTTTCCTTTTCAATCGATCATGTTCGGTCATCCATAGAACATATTATCGGTTTTTTGAATACTGCTCCTGCGTATGGCAAAAAACCGGAACAAAGACCCGTACTTTTCTCAAAGGTTATCTAAATGGGTATAACCTCGATCTTAAACGTCGCACAAAACGCCCTTTTTGCGCAACAGACTGCAATGCAGGTGGTCTCCAATAACGTAGCCAACGCCAGCACGGACGGCTACATGCGAGAGGAGGCCGTATTCAATGAGGCGCCCTCGGTGCAAACCGATTTTGGCATGATGGGAAACGGTGTGAGTATAGAGAAAGTAATGGCCCAGTATGATAAATACCTTGAGTCGTCGCTGTCGAAGGAAAATGCCGCTACGGAAGAACAGAAGACCTATGAGCAGTATTTCAGTCGCCTGGAAAGCATCTTGAGCGACAGCAATACGAACCTCACTTCGAACATTACCAGTTTCTTTAATTCGTGGCAATCGCTGTCTACCGACCCATTGAACACCACTTCGCGGACGAATGTGGCAATGCAAGGCACGAATATGTGCAGCAGCATTCGTAATGTGTATAGTGAGCTGAAAAGCATTCAGGCAGAGGCAAACAGCAACGTGGCGCAGCAGGTCACGAGCATAAACGGGATTCTGCATTCCCTGGCCGAGGTTAACACCAAGATGTATGAGGAAGGCGCCGGCGGTAAGGATGATGCGTCGCTCATAAGCCAGAGAACCAAGTTGATCAAGGACCTTTCCGGAATAATGAATATCCAGTCCTTCGAGGATAAGGACGGCGGAATGAGCGTTATGACGTCGAACGGCAAGATTCTTGTGGACAGAGGAAACGTTAATGAGCTCTCGGCGCAGGCATCCGGTGCGAGCGGCTTCTACAGCGTGGTCTGGAACAGTGGGAGCGGGGTGAGTATTGACATCACCAATAATATCCAGGGCGGCTCGCTAAAGAGTTACATCGACTTGAGAGACAACCAGATCGCAGGATTTATCGGCACAATCAACGACCTTGCCCAATCGCTTATGACCGAGGTGAACAATATCCACAGCACGGGCTATACGGCGAACGGCACCACCGGCATCAATTTCTTCAAGAATCTCACATCGGATTATGCATGTAACATCGATATCAGCGATGAGGTGAAGACAGACGTGGGAAATATAGCGGCCACCTCGTCGACGTCGAATACATCAGGTAACGATATTGCGCTGGCGCTTGCCAACCTGGGGAGCGCTTCAGTGACGATCAGCGGACAGAATACGACCTACACGGATTACGCTGCGTCGATCGGGAGCACCGTCGGTAACCTCTCCAAGAACGCCCAGGACCTTTACCAGTACCATCAAAACATTCTGAGTGCCGTACAATCGCAGCGAGACAGCCTGTCAGGGGTTTCCATCAATGAAGAGATGACGAACCTCATAAAATTCCAGTATGCATACCAGGCCGCGGCCCGGCTCTTGAACACCGCAGACTCACTGTTTTCAACTCTGTTGGCTATCGGAGGTAACACAGCGGCATGATCAGGATATCTGACAGCATGAGGTATGCGGGGCTCGAACAAAGTATAGCCAGGATCAGTAAACAACTTAACGATCTTGAGATAAAGGTCTCCTCACAGAAGAATGTGAACACACCGTCGGACGACCCCACGAAATTTGCGACCAATGTGCAACTCGATGCCGAGAGGAGTCTCGTAGGCCAGTTCACCACCAACCTGCAGAGCCAGACGCTCGTGGTTAACATGTACGGCACATGCTTTTCGAGTATCGGCGATCAGTTGTCCAACCTGGAACAGCTTGCAAACAATTATGAGTCTTCCGATGCGAGCGTCCGACAGTCCGCGAGCGAAGAGGTCAAGGGCATCATCGAACAGCTCGTCACCGTGGGCAATACTAAACTCGGCGGGGCCTACATTTTCGGCGGAAAACAGTCCGACGTGGCGCCGTTTCAATTGAATAACGACTACTCTGTGAGCTTCAATACGCCTGAGAGCGCGGAAGACGTGACGCAGATTTACGTAGACAAGTCAGAGAAAACGCAGTATGGGATTTCGGGAAGATCTGCATTCTATGGCAGCTCGAAGATTGCCTATGGCAGCGTTGGAAATGCTTATACAGGAGACGTCTATTCGGATACGGACAAGTTCGCCTACGTTATCGACGGTACGAACAATGCCCTGGTTGTAAACGGCGTGACCCTTACGCTCGCATCCGGGGTATATACGGGAAGTGGTCTCGCTCAGCAAATTCAGACGCAGCTCGGGGCGAATTATTCTGTGGGTTTTGATACTACGACGAGGAAGTTTGCCATAACCAACAATACAGGGAGTGATGCTACCTTCAACTGGTCTACCGCTAACTCGGCGAGCACGCTCGGTTTTAATAACGTAAACGCAGTTGTCGCATCTAGCCAAACCGCAGTGAGCGACCTCGATACAGGGAGAAAGTCCTTTCTCATCAAAATCACAAATGACGGTCCGACCACGGGCTCCGTGGCCGCGAGAGCCACATACGAGTATTCCATAGACGGAGGATCCACATGGTCGGCCGACATTGCCGTGAGCACCGGGGGTGCGGACACCACGGCGGGTGATATTACCATCGATAATACGAATCACACCTTCTACCGTAACGGAGTGGCCGTCACACTCGCCAATGGCACTTACACCGGAGCGGGTCTTGCCACCCAGATCGCGAGTCAGCTCGGCGCGGGTTACTCGGTAAATTACGATAGCACCACACGGAAGTTCTCCATTACAAACAACACCGGCAGCGTGGTCACCCTCAACTGGTCCAATCCGCTTTCCACGGCGGCAGGTGTTCTTGGCTTTGACACGGCAGATTCTGTTGTGGGCAACGGGTCGTCGGATACGAGCGATTACGACGCGGGTATGTTCGTAGACGGTTCGGGGGTGGCAAATGCCACGAACAACCGTATAAAGTTTGCCTTCTCCACGGCGAGCACAGACACACTGACAACCGCTGATACGTTCCAGGTGAAGGACCTGAATATTTTCGAGCTGCTTAAGAACTTCAAAGACGCCTTTAGCGCGGGAGATACCACCTGGATTTCAAAAAACATTCAAAACGTGGAGAGCGCGCGGGCATTGACCACCAAGAATGCGGCCGTCATAGCGTTTCAGGGTACCCAGGCAACCACCATGACCACCAACAATAAAACCAAGGACGCCAATATTGAAACCATGCAGACCAGTCTGACGGGCGCCGACGAAAACGAGCTCGCCGTGCAACTCAACGTGCTGATGAATACCTATCAGGCCCTGCTTGCCACTATGTCCAAGGTCCTTTCCGTCAACATCCTCAACTATCTTAAGTAGCGGTAGTGTGGAGCAGCCGCTCTAACTCCCTGACCATGGTCACATCATCAAAGACGAGTGGGCTCTGTGCGAGAATCTTTTCCTTGATTGCTCCACGAAAGTCTGGGTTCGTGGCGAGTTTCACGGCGATGCGCGTATAGTCATCCGGGTCGACCGCAACGCAGTCCATCACACCCATTCGTTTGTAGAGGCTATACGTCTGGCGTCCCCTCATGAATTGTCCGGGCAGGGTCACGATCGGTGTGCCCACGGCGAGGCCGTCAAAGGTGGTGCTGCCGCCGCTAAAGTGAAACGTATCGAGCATGACATCGGCCAGGGCGATAAGGCTCAAGAACTCGTCGTAAGGCCTGCGTTGAGAGACAAGGATACGATCGGCCGCATCAGGTGCGGTCCTTTGCATACGCTCAATGAGAAGCTCAGTCCAATGAGGACTTTTCCCCTGAAAGATGAGGAGAATACCTTCAGGGTCATTGCGGAGGATATTACCGAGAGTGAGGTCGAAGTCGGGATGGAACTTAAAAAGCGATTGCGGGCAGATATAGATATGGTGAGTTTCATCAAGACCAAAAGCAGCGCGGGATTTAAGCGGAAGGGAAAACTCCGCTCTGTGATAGCACGTGTATGTTACCGAACTCGTGAGCCGGAGAAGCTTCTCGCTGTAGTATCTCTCGCTTTCTTCTGTCTCGCAGTCTTCATGCGAGATAAAGTAATCGACATTTCTGATGCCGGTTGTGACCGGATGGCCGTAGAAGGCATATTGTACGGTGGCAAGCCGGGAAAAAGCGAGAAAATACGTGAAGGGTTCCATGCCGATATCGGCATACAGGAGCAGATCGAGGGTCTCGTCAGCGATCTGGCCGCGGGCTGTGTTAAGGTTCGTGGTGAGCTTAATGACTTTGTCTGCTTTTTCCTCCATATATTGAGAGATCCTGTCGGGTTTGTGCGCAAATGTAAAGAGCACGACCTCAAAATCCTTCCTGGAGAGTTCCGCTATAATGCCCATCATGTATTGACCTACCGTGTGGTTCTTGAAGAACCGTGAGATCAACCCGATTTTGATCCTGCCATGATGTGGCCTCATGCGGGCAGAACAGTGCGGCGCCGTGTAGAAAAGAGACGGGCATGCCCGCTCATAGAAGGACGCAAGCTTGATCTGGAGGTCTTTGACGTTAAGACCGTTATAAGCAAGGTAGAAGTTCGTATTTTCCGTTTCCTGTTCCGGATGAGCGAGGCTGACAGGGGCTTTCAGAAGGGCATCTATATTATCTCCGAATTGCTTTGTCGATTCGATGATTTCCTGCGATGATCTCGGGATTACCGGGAGCATGGTGGCAATCTTTACCTTGATCGTGTCCTGTGGCTTGAGCGTGTAAGCGTTTTCAAAAGCCTTCAGGGCCTCATCCATATAGCCGTGTTCCTGCAAAGCGCAGCCGAGATTATAATGCGCATCGGCATAATCGGGTTTTATGGAGAGCGCCTTCTGATACAAGTCAAGTTCTTCTTCAAACAGTCCCTTGTCTTTCATGGCGATACCCATATTATTGTACGCGTCGACGTAGTCCGCTTTAAGCTCAATGGCCTTCTTGAAAAGATCGATAGCCTGGTCAGTGAGACCGGCTGCCAGTAGTGTAATCCCCATATTATTATACGCCTCGGCGTAACGAGGATTGATTTCAACGGCGTTGCGGAAATGTGTAAGAGCCTCGTCGAATCTTCCGAGCTCTTTGAGCGACACGCCGAGGTTGTTATGCGCTTCGGCGTACCGTGGATTCAAGGCGAGGGCTTTCTCATAATAGGGCAGGGCATCAATTACATGGCCGTTCTCCTGGAGGGCCACGCCGAGGTTGTTGTAAGCTTCGAAATAATCTTTCTTGAGGGCGATTGCCTTCTCGTAATGAAGCCTTGCCTCATCAAGGCTTCCCAGTGCCTTGAAGGCCTCAGCGATGTTGTTGTGAAAGGGGGCCGCCTGCGGATTTGATTTAATGGCTTCTCCGATAAGGTTTACCGCAACCCTGTGCCGCCCGATCTGATGCGCGATGACCCCCATGAGATGAAGTGCGTCGGGCTGGCCGGGCTGTTTGTTCAGTATGCTCCGATATATCTCTTGCGCGTCTTGAAGCCGCCCGGCCTGGTGACGCTTTATCCCTTCATCGAGCATACGTTGTAAAGATGGGGTGGATTTCAGTTTTCCCATGAGCTAATTGTGTCATGAAATGACGCTTTACTCAAGGAAAACCTTGAGGAGTGAAAGCGGTATGCAAGGGTAAAGTGATTCCAGGTAGACCTTCGGTGCGCGGTTTGTATGTGCGCTACGGTTACGCATGGCTTACCCATTCTTCTTAAGTTTTCGGCCCATTGATCGATAATACCTTCATGAAGATAAAATTGATGCTCACGAAGGAGGTGAAGCAACAACCGTTAGAGTGGGCGAGCGCGTATTGTAGTACCCCCGGCGAGATCGCCGGGAGAAAAAATCCCTAGAAAAGGAGAGATACCATGTCATCAGATATTACCTTAACATCAAGCATGAGGGCGAACCTTCTGGCCCTCCAGTCAACAGTTACCCTGATGGGTAGAACGCAGGAAAGATTGGCAAATGGCAAGAAAGTGAACTCAGCTCTCGACAACGCGGTGAGCTATTTTACAGCCCAGTCGCTGACGAGCCGCTCGTCAGACCTCCTCAATTACAAAGACGCCATATCCCAGTCGATCCAGACCATTAAGGCTGCCGATAACGCAATTACAAGCATCACCACGATGATCAACTCCGCCATCGGTGTTGCCCAGGACGCCATGAGTAAACTTGGTTCTGCGGCATACAACCAGACACTGACGATCAACAACCTTACCGGTATGACGAGCGGTCAGACCATCGCCATCGGCAACTCAATCTTTACGGCAGTTACCACGGCTGCATCGGCAAGCGCCACGAACTTCTACATTGGCGGCGCCACATCGGATGCAGCTATATCCCTTGCTCAGGCCATTAACCTCACGACCGAGACAAGGACAAAGATGACCGCTACAGTTCAGAACAGCACCATCACCATCAACCCGACCACGGCGGGTATGACCATGGTGGCAACTGACCTCGGTTTTGCGGCCGCACTGTCCAGCAACTTAACAGCTTCATCCATCGGAAGCGGTGTAGAGCTCGCATCTAAGGTCAGCCAGTATAACACGATGATGGCACAGCTCAATACCATGAAGTCCGATGCGTTCTACAACGGGAAGAACCTGTTGAACAGCGAGACCATGACGGTTCGTTTCGGCAACAGCCATACCCTGTCAGTCGTGGGTTTTGACTCCTCGGCTTCGGGACTTGGTCTCAATGCAACGGCAACCTGGACATCGGAGACAACGATTCAGGCGGATATCGACAATATGAACAACGCCCTTACAAGCTTGAGGGTCAACTCTTCGAGCCTGTCCAGCAACCTGGCCATCGTGAACGCTCGTAACCAGTGGATTTCCGATGTGTCCAACACCCTCCAGACGGGCGCTGACTCTCTGGTCAACGCTGATACAAACGAAGAGGGCGCGAACATGCTGGCCCTCCAGACCAGGCAGTCTCTGAGTACGTCTGCATTGAGTCTGGCATCCCAGTCGAACCAGTCAGTTTTGAAATTGTTCCAGTAGCAGGCAGAATGAATAACGGGGGAGGGGATAGTTCCCCTTCCCCGGTTGCCTCAAAGGGGGTGGAAAGATGGTAATCGAAATGGTTGGGAACCTGGATAAGTCCGCGGTCATGAGCATAACCGGGGATGTGAAAAAGCGGCAATCGAGTGGGACGCAGACATATGGCGCAGACAGCGTGTCCCTCGGAGAGACAGACAAGGCGCAGGACGCGACGAAAATTTACTCTCCGCCTTTCTTTCCCATAGGCGAGACACAGGGCATATACAAGTTGAGGAAGTGAGGACAGAGAAGCTATGGCGCTAAAGATCAGCTTAAAGCCCCAGGAACGGACCATTATAGGGGGGGCAGTAGTGGCAAACGGCGGCTCAAAAGCCGACTTGATTATAGAGAACAACGTTCCCGTATTGCGAGATAAAGATATTCTCCGCGAGAGGGACGCGGTCACGCCGTGCAAAAGGATCTATTTCATGATTCAACTTATGTACGTCGATGACAGGGACCTTGTGGAGAAACACAATCTCTACTGGTCACTCGTAAAAGATGTGGTACAGGCGGCGCCGAGTACAGCGGCCATACTGGGGGAGATCAGCGAACACATCCTGTATAGCAGATACTACACAGCCCTCAAGCTGGCAAAAAAACTCATCGAGTACGAAGAGGAGGTAATGGAGCATGCCAGGACCAGGGCTCAATGCATATAGAAAGATACAGACCACAACAACTTCAGGCAGGGAACTTGAGGCGTCGGTCCTGACGAACGGGGCTCACCTGCTCAAGGATTGTCAACTTCACTGGAACGAGAAGGATCGGTTTAGACGGCTTGACGCTGCGCTCACATTTAATCAGCGCCTGTGGACCGTGTTTCAGAGTGAACTGATCAAAGAGGACAATCCTTTGCCGGTTAAGCTCAAGGCCGACATTTTGAGCCTGAGCATTTTTATTGACAAACGAATAGTTGAGATCATGCAAGATCCCACCCCCGAAAAGCTCAACGCGGTCATCAACATAAACCTCAACCTTGCTGCCGGGCTCAGAGGCTCGCCGGCGTAAAGATCGCGCAACCAGTCAAATAGTGGAATAGCTGAAATAAATCAGGGATTCTATGCCTGGACGGGCATGTCTGGATAGAATGAAGGGGAGTGTTGCGGGGTATGAAAAAGGGGTGATTGTTCTTTGGGGGTGTTTGGTCTCTCAGATGTGGCGAAAGATGTAACGGGTCTATTCCGAAGCACGATATGAGCAAGTTCAGAGGTAACTTCCTGCAAAGTTTCTTCCCAGTCATTAAGGCTCTTCTGTCGGATGAGGCGCATGGTAGGATACCAGGGGCTGTCTGACCGATCTATAAGCCAGCGCCAGTCGGGTACATAAGGAATGAGATTCCAGCACGGCTTACCCAGCGCACCAGCCAGATGGGCTATGACGCTGTCCACGGTGATTACAAGATCGAGGTTCATAATAAAGGCGGCCGTATCCGCGAAGGCTTTTAAGTCCCGGGAAAAGTCCACCAAATTGGCAAAAGTCGGAAGCGCTTCAATCTCCGCTACGGCAATACCATACTGCAAGCTGTAGAAGATGGCGCCATCTACCCCGAAGAGAGGCGTCAGGCTCTTGAGCGTGAGGGAGCGAAATTTGTCGCCTGTGTTCTTGGGATTACCCGCCCAGGCCACGCCGACTTTGAACCTCTCACGACCCGCCTCAGAGCCGAGCGCCATTTTCCATTTCTCTATTAAGCCCTGATCGACCGCGACGTAAGGCACGTGAGCCGGGATCGTTTCGGCCGTGATCTTGAAAACGCCCGGCAGGCTGAGAAGCGGAATGTACTCATCAAAGGCAATGTCGGGTGCTTTGAGCCCGACCGTTCTCGGGACAATAGTATCGACCCCTTGTACGCTTCCTAAGAGGTCCACAAGCTGTGGCTGGCACTCGAAGATGATTCGTCTGCCGTTTCCCTTGAGTTCGGATAAGAACCTGACGAATTGTATGGTATCGCCGAGCCCCTGTTCAGCCCTGACGAGCACGGTTTGGCTCGCTGAAGAGGGATCGAACCGGCGCTTGCCGTCAACACAAAGGTATTGAAAATCGGCCCTTTTGAGACGCAGTTCATATCTGTCCCAGCCCTCTTCATATTTGCCGTGCAAAAGGAGAACATACGAGAGATTGAAGGCGGCGTCATGGTCCCCGGGGTTAACCGATAAGACATATCGGTAGAGGGCCTCAGCCTCAGTGTATCGACCTTGCTCCATGGAAAGGTTTCCCAACTCACGCGCGGCGTAACCGAAACGAGGGTTGAGCGCAGTGGCGCGGCGCAAATATGTCTCGGCCTCATCAAACCTTTTTTGATTGAGAAAGAGGATACCGAGGTTAGTGAGTGTTTCAAGAAGATGGGGATTCACGGTAAGTGCCTCGCGGTAGAAGCGTTCCGCTTCGGCGTGATCGCCTTTCTGCTTCATAGTATTTCCGAGATTATTCAATACCGCGCACGACCTATGGTCGAGTGAAAGGGCGTAACGGTAGACGAGCTCGGCTTCATCGAGACGCCCGTGTCTGAGGAAGAAATCCCCCAGATCGAGTGTGAGCGGGACAGACGTAGGATCGGCCTCAAGGGACTTCTTGAAGAGATCTTCGGCTTCGTCCACGCAACCGGCAGTTTCCCGGGTTTTCGCACCTGCCGAATGCCCTTCGGGCGCCGATTCGGTTTTACAGAGAGGCCTGTCAACATTCACCATAGCTCAACCCCGCACATTTGTCTGCGCTGCCATATGATGCTCCGCCGCTGTTAGGTCGGCCAGAGAGCGGCAGGTATTAAGAAGCTCCGCCGTACGCGGATGTGACTGTCCCGCTTGAGTCATGTTCTCAAGCAGGTTGACGGCAGATTCCATCCTATCCGCCGAGATAAGCTTCTTCGACAAGGAATACAGAGCGGTGGAACAGTCGTATCCTCTCATCCTCATCTCCTTGAGATGGTCTTGACCCTCGCTTTGTGTACCACCCATACAGTAGGCTGCAGCAAGGACCACTTTGGCCGGGGGGTAATCGGGAATCCTCTCCATAAGTTTCTCTAAAGATGAGATTGCGTCTTTAATGGAGCCTGCACAAAGCGACGCCGAGGCATAGCAGAGGACGGACTCCTTGGACAGAGGGTCAAGGGTGAGCGCCTTAATGGCGCTATCGAGAGCCTCTTTGAACCGTCCCGTTTCGAAATAGCATGTGGACATGTTGAAGTGAGCCACGTGGCTCTCGGGTTGAAACGCAATGTAGCGATTCCAGAGCTCTAAGGCCTCATCATGCCTTCCTAGTTCCCCGGCCTGGATGGCGAGCTCCCTGAGGGCTGACGGGTCGCCGCCCGTCGCGTCGAGTTTCTTTTTTCCGAGGAAATAGTAGGTCTCTGCCTTGGCCATGGTCTTCTCTTCATTGAGCCTGCCGTAGTGATGTACGGCTATATCACAGGGCTTTATCTTGACGCCGGCCCTTTGTAATGAAGGTTCGAGGATCTCATGCACGGGATTTTCAAACCGAACCCGGCGGTCATTCGTGAAGAGCCTTACCTTTGGACTCGGAAACCACCCGGTGCCGGCTTCTTCGTCGGGGTAGTCCCCTTTGTTAGCCGTCCAACCCTGAAGCGAGGAGTTTGTCGTATAGTTCCTCGTGATGAGCGTGTATGCCGCAGGCTTTTCCGCCTTCGGGTCGACGATGGCTAAAAGCTTGCTGTAGTCCTGGGTTGAGATGACTTCGTCGGCATCATGCACGAGTATCCACCGTCCTTTTGCTTTAGACAGGGAGACGTTGCGGGCTTCCGAGAAGTCATTTGTCCAGGGTACATCGAAGACCTGTGCACCGAAAACTTGGGCGATCTGTTTCGTCTCATCTGTGGAACCGGTGTCGACCACAATGATTTCGCCGGCAACGCCTTTCAGGCTTTCAAGGCATCGGGCCATGTGGTCTTCTTCATTCTTTGCGATCATGCACACGGAAAGGGTTCGCGCCTCTTTGTCCTCAGGGTTGATGACGAGAGGGCCTAAGACCCTTCGGATTTCGTGGCCGGCGGAAATGAGTCCCTGCTCAGCGCCGAAACGAACGATGGCGGCCTCGATTTGGCCTATAGCCTCGCCGAACTTCTCCTGTTTGACCAGGGAATCGATAAGAAGAAACGTGATTGCGCGGCTCTCAGGATAGAGCGCCTGTGCTTCCATGAAAACGGGCTCGGCCCTGCCATAGGAACCCGTATCGCACACGGCGGCATAGTAGGAGTTCCGGTTGTCCGTGCTGTCGGGCGCGAGAATGAATGCTTTTTCCATGAGGGATAAGCCTTCTTCCTTTTCGCCTTCGGACCATTGGGAGAGCCCCCTGTTCCTGTATGGATCGCCGTTGCCAGGGTCGACTTGCGCAGCTCGCCTGAAAAAGTTTTCCGCGTCCTTTTTTTGACTTCTCTTGTACGCGATCAGGCCCTGAAGATTGATGGCCCGGCTTAAGGCTGCATCTTTTGAGAGCATTTTGCTCGCACACGCCTCCGCATCCTCGTCGCGATCTATCGCTTCGGCGGCATAGCCAAATAGCTCGAGATACTCGATGTCTTCTTTATGTTCTTTGGCCATGGATTCGAGAGCCTGAATGGCGTCCCCGTGCAATCCTGCATCGATCAGCATCCGGGCGAGGCAGAAATAGATATCCTTGTCTTGAAAAGAGAGTTTTAACCCTTCCATGAGTGCATCCACCGCGTCTTTCAGCCTGTCCCTTGCATAAAGTTTGCGAGCTTCTTCTATTGCATTCAGCGCCCCGAGGCGTTTGTTCGTGTCCGGTCGCATAGCCTCTTTTGTCCATTTCCTGCCGAGGTCGGCTTTGCTTGTTCCCGTATCGTGGTTTGTCTCTTGATGAACGTAGGTGTCGGCTGCTAACATATTTGTGTATCCGGCAACGGAGGCGGCCAGGCAGTAGTCTGTGGCCCAGGAAGATCCCTCGCTTAAGGAATCGTCGGGAAGGCCGATCGAAGAAATCAGGTCCCTTCTGAAAGAGAGACAGAAGCCGGACAGATTTCCGACCCTTGAGCGCCGGTGTTCGTTACGCCCCTTGAATTCCGAAGCGAAGCGGGACGCATCCTCCTGAGCTTGCATGCAGGCATGCGGCACGAGCTGCGGCGGCGATCCAAAATTCGTCAGGGGACCGACAAGACCAGGCTTTGATGTGTGATGGAGGCAGTGGAGCATACCGGTGAGCCAGCCATCGGTTACAATGGTTCCGGCTCTGAGGACAACTATTGTCTCGCCTGTTGAGCGGCCGATACCCTGATTTATAAGGCCTACGTAATTGGGGTTCTCGCTCCTGAGGAGAATAAGATTTTTCACCGGGTCGTCTGGTCTTTCCATACTGCGAATCGACTCTATGAACGGCGTGTTTCCTACTATGATAATCTCGTGCGACTCGCGGGTATGCTTTTCAAGGGCATCAAGACAAACTTCGAGAGGGTCTGCGTGGTCGGTTGTGGCTATGATGATGGATGTGAGGCCTTTGACGGTCGGGCGGTGCATAGAGGCCGTATCATCGGGTCTCTCAGATATCGTGAGGGTTGATCCAGGTAAGAGGTCGTCACGCAGTTCGAAGCGCAGGATATTGCGTTTCAGCTCGGAACTATTTGTGTCTTCCGCCAGTATCCAGTAGTCTTGAAGGCGGGGGTTCTCAGCGCTTGATGCCTCGAATACATCTATGTTGTGCCGTACCGATCCATTGTCACCGCCATGACCGAGGGCGCGGAAGAGGCCCGCGGCCTCACGTCTGTCGCCTGCAACCACCATTGCTATGGCAAGGTTATTTTGCGCCTCCACGGAGTCTTCCCGTATTGACAGGGCTTTTTGAAATTCCCGTATGGCGAAACGATGAGCATAGACGAAGGGCGCGGTAAGCGCATCAATGCCGAGATCAAGATGGGCGCTGAAGAGGGCTTCTGATTTTTGGGAACAGGCCGAGATTTCCGGGTAAAAGTCCTCGATAGAGTACTTGTTATAGAAGAACTCGAGGACTTGATACGTCTGGTCGGCGCAGAGATCGTTGTTTTTCGTTGCTGTGCCCGCATCATCGTGCACCCTATAGCGCCAGAGCACCTCATCCATGTATTTGAAATTCAAATGCTGCGCGGTTTTGAGCCAGAAATGGAAATCGGAACAATAGCCCGTCTCAAAACCATTGTGTTCGTCGAGGGCCTGTCGGCGGATCATAACCGCCGGATGAGCAATGAAATTCGTGGTGAAGAGACGGCGGAGGAGATTGAATCTGTTGAATGTAAGTGCTTTGGGATGACGGAAATTGTTCCCTGTCGGATTGCCCGCATGGTCGATGATCTGGGCGTTACAAAAGCTGATATCGAGTTCCGGGTGGCGCCGAAATTCTTGAACTTGTTTTTCTATTCTGTCCGGCAGATATATATCGTCGGCTCCAATGGCGCAGACATATGCGCCGGAAGACAATCCGACTGAACGATTGAATAATTCATGAAATTTCAGCAGGGATTTTCCTATGTTTTCCTGATAGTGATATTTGATTCTTGGATCGGAAAGATATCTTTTGATAATGCGTTCCGTATTGTCCGTGGACCCATCGTTGAGTATGATAAATTCGATGTTTCTGTATGTCTGACTGAGCACCGATTCGATGGTCTCTGCAATGAACCGCTCGCGGTTATATACGTAACAGACTATGGAAACGAGGGGGTCCTTTCGCTCGGGGCTCTCCACATGCTGCAACTGCGCGGGTACGGTCCAGGTCTTGCCCCTCCGCAGGTCCTGGTTGTCTTTGGCCATGAGGGGCAGGCAGGCGTCCCAGCGCTGCTTCCACGTATGATCCTTGAGGACTCGTTTGTATGCTGCATGGGCCATATCTTGACGCTCTTGGTCGTGGTCAAGGTAGTATCTTATTTTTGTGGCAAGGTCGTTTGCATCTCTGAAGGTCGCTATTTCTGTTCCCAAATTGAAGTAGTTCTTGAGACGGTCATCTTCATAAGTAATCTGAAACGCTTCACAGGCCGGATATTCGAACGTCCGCCCCTTTATCTGAGGCATGAGTTGCCCGGTTGCGGTGGGAACTGAGCACCAGGCGAATCCGAGAACAATCTTAGAGGCGCAGAATGTTTCGATCATTTTGTCCGTGGGGAGGGAGGGGCCTGCTACGGATTGGAGCTCGGGGATTTTCTCCCAGCCCGCACCCCACACCCGCACATCAATCCCCTGCGACATGAGCTCATAGACAATATGCGGCCTGCCGAGATACGCCTGTCCCACGAACGTCACGTCATATATCTTTGGCACCTTTCTCGGATAGTATATCCGAGGATTTGCGGCATACTGCATATGAAAAACATGATGAAAGCCGAACCGGCGGTAGATTTCCAGCGCATTGATATCGTTCGTGGTTGCAAAGTTGTAATGGCCGACCCAGTGAAGTGAATGATTGTAAATTCTCCAGTCGTCGTCCGAGAAAAATGCGATGCTTAGGATATCGTCCCGGTCGCGCAGCTCGTCGAGAAAATAGACGGGCAGCTCGTCGCTCACGATCCCGTGAAGAAAGATGTCCGGTCTTTCTTGTTCGATGACGGCGCGTAATTCCTTGACCATGCCCTGCTGGCCCAGGGTTTCGGTTGCGGCGAGAAAATCGAAATCCACCGTGGAATGGCCCTGTTCAATCAGCGAAGAGCGAATGTTGATATATGCGTAATGGTTGGGATTTGATGCTTCGGGAAAACAATAGAGTATCTTCATCGGTCCTCTCAATACCTGCTCGTAGTGTGATACTCACGGCAAACAGGCACATTCATGATTTTTTATGCATTTTGTGTATGATATTTTTGTCTACGGCTGACGCGGTATGCTCAATTCGGGATCGAACCCTGGTGGCCCTCATGGGTTAGGCGAGGAGCTGGGGTCGCCTCTGTAGGTAGACAGTGCCCTTTCATAATCTGCCCGATAGAGTGAACCACCTGATCGATATCGGCATCTGTCATACCGACATAGAGGGGCAGGATGATGCTCCGGTCGGACAGGCCTTCTGAAGCGGGAAGTCTCAGACCGGCGCAAATATCCTTATATGCCCGTTCCCGATGGGAGGTCATAATGCCGCGTCTTGTGGAAATACCTTTTTCCAGTAGAGAGGCCATAAGATCATTCCGAGAAATAGGGGCGGTCTCTTTTACGTAGAGACAATAGGACTGATAGTTGCTCAATAAGCCGGGCTCTTCCTTCGGGACCGTAAGGCAATCAATCTCTGCAAAGGCCTCGTTGTAACGGTCGGCTATTCTCCTTCTTTGCGTGATTATCCAATCGAGCTTCTCGAGCTGTTTTATCCCCACGGCTGCCTGGATATCGGTCATACGGTAGTTGTAGCCGACTTCCAGATGCTGCTCAAAGACCACCTTATTGGCGGCGTGGCGCTCGCGATCGCTCACTGACATACCGTGTTGTCTCAGCCGTCGCAAGCGTTCCGCATAATCTCTGCGCGACGTTGTAATCATACCCCCGTCTCCGGTGGTGATGACCTTCCGCGGGTGAAAAGAGAAACAGACGAGGTCCGAATGACAGCCGATCTTTCTTCCCTTGTAAGTGGAGCCGACAGCGCAGGCTGCATCCTCGACGAGATGGAGTTTGTACGTTTCACAGAGTCGTTTGAAAGCATCGATATCTGCGGGCATACCCATCTGGTGAACAATGAGAATCGCTTTGGTTCGAGACGTAATCAGAGACTCTGCGTAACCTGCATCTATGTTGTACGTGACAGGAAGTACTTCGGCAAATACGGGTCGCGCCCCGGTGTAAAGAATAGAATTGCTTGTCGCTATGTAGCTCAACGATGGACAGATCACCTCATCGCCAGGACCGACACCGACAACGAGCATAGCTAGATGCAGAGCTGTGGTACAGCTCGAAACGGCGACGGCGTAGCGAGAACCCACGTAGGCAGCAAAATGTTCCTCGAACTCTTGTACCTTCGGCCCCTGCGTCACCCAGCCGGTAAGGATCGTATCGTAGGCGCTTTGCGCATCATCGGAAGTCAAATATGGTTTAGCTACAGGGATCATGCTGCTCTGGCTCCGTTGCGTCTTTCGAAGTACCAATCCGAGAGGAGTTTCAGGCCGGGTTCGAGGGCAGTCTCAGGGCTAAAACCGAGGGTGCTTCGTGCTTTTGTAATATCGGCGATGCGCCTGCTCACGGGATTAACGGTGCTTTCATCGCGGAACTCAGGCCTAAGGGATGAGTTGTTCACTTTCAAGAGGATTTCGAGGAGTTGCTTGAGGCTCGTCTCACGTCCGTATCCGATATTGAAGGTCTCGTCGAAGACCTGGGAGACAAGGGCCGCAACGTTTGCCTTTGCCACGTCCTTTACATAGACGAAGTCCATGCTTGTTGAGCCGTCTCCGAAAATGAGTGGATTTCTGTTTTCCCGTATACAGTCAAGCCACTTGATCATCACTTCCGTATATTTTCCGTCAGTATCCATTCGCGGTCCATACACGTTAAAATAGCGGAGCGCCACGTATTTCAGTCCGTACATAAAGGCATAGCTTCTCAGTATCTGCTCGCCGAAGAGCTTGGCCGCGCCATAAAAGGTCCTATTGTCATAGGGATTGTCGCTCTCCGGCGTAGGGAAATGCTGGGCCAGGCCGTAGACGGATGCGCTCGACGAATAGACGAGCTTCTTGACGCCGTGTTTACGGGCGGCCTCGATGATTTTAAAGCTTGCATCGGCCATGACTTCGAAGCCTTCTGCAGGGTTAGCCGCACAGGCGTTGATCCGTAAGGCAGCCAGGTGAAATATATAGTCGGTCCCCGGTATACAACGCTCCATGAGCCGCGTATCACGGATATCTCCCTCAATGAATTGAACGCGGGGATCATTGAGAAAGCGGTTCATATTGTCTATGGAACCGCGGAAGAGATTATCTACGATGATGATCTTCGCCGGCTTATAGGGCAGAAGTTCCTCAACCAAGTGAGAACCCACGAAGCCGGCACCGCCTGTTACAAATATTACGCTGTTTTCGATATCGTTCATAATCCTCTCTCTTGACCATTATTCGTTGAACCGATTATTCGCGCCGGGTTTCCCGCGGCCTTAAGATCTGCCTCGACTGTTCGGATCACGGTGGAACCGAGACCGATGAGCGTCCTGTCGCCGATAGATAGACCATGCATGATATGGCTTCCACTCCCGATATAACAGTTTTCACCGATGGTGACTGAGCCGGCGATGGTGACGCCGGAGCCTATGATTGACCAGTCGGAGATCTCTGAGTCGTGGTGTATCACCGTGTTAGGAAGGATGATGACGTGATTGCCGATGACTGCGTTGCCGGTGATTGCTACACCGGCCATGATAAGAGTGTTAAAGCCGACTTGAGCAAACGGAGAAACCTGCGCGGATGGGTGAATTATCGAGACAAATCGGCGATCATCTGGACAAAGACCATGGATAATATCCATGCGCGCCCTGTATGAATCGGGACTTCCCGGGACTGCAAGAACTCCGGCCCGGGGATATACGTCGAGGGCGTCCCTGGTGAGCACCCTATGACCCAAGGGGTCGGTTCCTTGCTTCTTTTCATCGTCGTCAATAAAACCGATTAAGTGGAGTCTGGGGCCTACGCAGTGGAGGGCCTCAAGGCCATTGCCGTTACGGGGAAAAATCAGAAGATCTTCCTTGGTCATCATGAAGAATAGTTAGAGGCGGCTCGATGGAGTCGCTCTATGGACGGAATGCGTTAACGGTCTCAATGACTCGGTCAACCTCACCATTTGTGAGTTCGGCGAACATGGGAAGGGAGATACAATGATCAGCAAGATATTCCGCGTTGGGGCAATCGCCTTTCTTGTAGTCAAGATGCGCATACGCTTTTTGCAGGTGACATGGTACCGGATAGTGGAGCCCGGGGAAGATGCCGTTTCTTTCCAGATGACCGATCATGGCCTCCCGGTCTTCAGCCGTAATCACAAAAAGATGGTAGATGGAGTCTGACCATGCCGGCTGAGACTGCATCTTCACAGCCGGATTAGTGATCCCTGAAAAGTACTTATTCGCTATCTCTTTCCTGCGTGCATTCCAGCTGTCGAGATATTTCAGCTTGACGCTCAGGACAGCGCCCTGGAAGCCATCCATGCGCATGTTGAAGCCCAATTCATCATGATAGTAACGGACAGAACTGCCGTGGTTTCTGAGACGTTGGATATGCTCTGCGTAGGCCGAGCTGTTAGTCGTGATGATGCCGCCCTCGCCGTAACCGCCGAGATTCTTTCCCGGGTAACAGCTGAACCCGGCCACCTCTCCGAAGGTTCCAACGGGTTTTGTTTTGTACCGGGCGCCGTGCGCCTGAGCTGCATCTTCGATGAGAAAGAGGTTACGCTCTGAGGCTATTGATTGTACTGCGTCTATATCGAAGGGTTGTCCGTAGAGGTGGACACCGATGATCGCCCTTGTCCGGGGTGTGATAGCCTTCTCTATTCTTGCGGGATCGATGTTCCAGGTGTCTGCAGTGCAATCCACAAAGACCGGCGTCGCACCCACATACGATGGCGCCCATGCGGTGGCAATAAAGGTGTCGGCCGGAACGATAACCTCGTCGCCCGGACCGATGCCGAGTGCGATCATGGCAAGGTGAAGCGCGGAGGTGCCGCTGTTGACAGCGATCCCGAACCGTGCCCCGCAGTACTCAGCAAACTGTTTTTCAAAGCCTTCTACGAAGGGCCCTCCGGAGAAGGCTGTCCGTGAACAGACATCAAGAAGGGCTGAAGCCACTTCGTCCTTGATGGTTTCGTACTGTCGTTTCAAATCGAGAAAGGAGATTTTGTCGGCCATTCGAGTTCCTCCTGAGCTATATATGAGCTGCGTGTTTTAAGTCTACACTTCTTATGAATCTCGCTGGATTGCCTGCTACCACAGTTCTCGGAGCCACATCCTTTGTGACCACAGATCCCGCCCCGACGATCGCATCTTCACCGATAACGACCCCGCATATGATAGTGGCCGAAGACCCGATCGATGCGCCTTTTTTTACGTGAGTTCCTATGACGCCCCAATCGTTGTCGGTCTGCATGGTACCGTCGTCATTGACCGCGCTCGGATATTTGTCGTTGATAAAGGTTACATTGTGCCCCACAAAGACATTGTCGTCGATACGGACGCCTTCGCATATAAAGCTGTGACTTGATATCTTGCAGTTCTTTCCGATCGTGGCGTTTTTCTGGATCTCCACGAAGGCGCCTATCTTCGAATTATCGTCGATTGAGCAATGGTACGCGTTGACGAAATTAAAGAGCCTTACATTGTTGCCAACTGAGACATTGATGATAGACTGCCTTTCGGTCTCAACGGTAATGACCTTCACGCCCTGCCTCCGAGACCGTTGAGCAGGGTGATCTTGCTGCCGTTGCTTTTGATAGATATCTGCGCTGATTCAAGGATGTTGACCACGTCATAACCTACTTTCCAGCTTGAAATAGGCTCCTTTTCATGCTTGACGGCCATAACGAAGTCGTGGGCCATCTCGGCCAGGGCTTCTTTGGTATCGATCTTAGGCGTATAAATGTCGCCTGTTCGGTAATCTACAAGGGTTCTGTGCTTCTCTTCGTCTGTCTTTATTTCAAAGCCCGTATCGTAGACCTTCACCTTTTCGGTGCCCTCCATGTCGTCATAGACGATCATCTTTTGCGTGCCACCGATGTAGGTCGTGCGTACCTTTACAGGCGATGACCAGGAACAACTGCAGTGGGCTATCATACCGCTCTGATAATAGAGGGTGAGATAGGCTATGTTCTCGATACCGTTATTCGTGTGCGTGACGCCTATTGCCTGGACGCTCGTAGGCTTTTCGTCGATCAGGTGCAACAGGATGGCGATATCGTGCGGGGCGAGATCCCAAAGCACGTTGATATCGTGCTGAAAGAGCCCGAGATTGATCCTCGTGGAGTCATAGTATTGAATGTTGCCAAGGTCGCCGCGTCCGATGATCTCTTTCATCTTTTTCACGGCTCCGGTGTAAAGAAAAGTATGGTCTACCATCAAAGTGATCCCCTGTTCTTGGGCCAGTTGCACAAGCTCTTTGGCCTCGGCGTGAGACATGGTCATGGGTTTTTCGACAAGTACATGTTTCTTTCTCTCCATGGCCGATCTGGCGAGCTGATAATGGGTATGTACCGGGGTGGCTATAATAACGGCCTCGATAGCGTTATCCATGAGGATATCTTCCGGTCTCGTGGTGGTTTTCATCGATGGGTATAGCCTCTCTGCTATTTTCAACCTTTCAGCACGGCTGTCCGCGATGCAGGAAACCGTGCAATCCTGTTCAAGCGAGAAATTGCGGACGAGGTTGGGGCCCCAGTAGCCGTAACCGATGATACCTATATTCATAGTGATCTCCTTTGTATGATTATCCGTTGATCTCGAGAAGCAAGTTCTCAAAGCTCTTTGAATAAGATTCCCGGGTATGATGAAGAAGGGCGAATTCTCGCACGGCCTGCGAACGCTTACGCAGTTCTTCATCGGATGTTGTCCCTATGTCCCTGACGGATCGTACGATCCCCTGTATAATCTCGGCGTCCTCGACCTCTTCGATGGTGTAGCCCAAGTTCTCGGCCCTCACATTGCTTGTCCTCGTAACTATAGGAATGATACCGAACTGGAGGAGTTGTGCCACAGATCCTGGTCCGCCCTCCGCTGCGCTCACGTAGACGGTCCCGATTGAGCCCCACGCCAGTTCTTCAAATGGCATAGAACCCACGTCCTGTGCCCCGTGATAAAGGATATTGGGGTGGGTTTTCATAAAGGCAGTGAGCCAGCTTAAGAAACGCGTCTCTATGTCCAGATTCGCGCAGACGTGAAGTTGCATCTCAGGCATGAGACCGAAGGCCTCCACAGCGAGGTCAAGTCCCTTGTGGACTACCCCGTGACCTCCGAGCCAGATGAAATTGTTTCTGGCAGTCTTTATGTCTCTCTCACGAGGAGCCGGTATATGCACGCTGCTGATATCGAGAGGCACTTTTTTGCAAACGGGGCTGTATCCTTCGAGCTGCGAAGGGTTGCCGAAGTAGGTGAGGTAGTCGGCGTATTCATCGGAAAAATTGTTCTGCTGGCGCCTCTCTACGGGCATGTGCATGTTGTGGCGTTTGAAAAACATGGATGCGCGACGGATTTCCGCGAGACTGGCAGGCAGCCAGTGCTTGCCGGTAGAATAGAAGATTCTCTTCTGCCCATTGACCGGGACGAACTTGGCCAGATTGTTTGTCCCGCCATCTATGACCAGTTGGTACCGGCTCCAGCCCGTATTACCGTTGAGGGTGTCCTGGCTTGACGCTCCCACGTAATCCACAATGTATCCGCCCTTGTTGAGGAGTCGCACCATTTCGACTGATTCCCACCACATGCTGTGGCCTTTAAGATAAGGGAAGTGATCGAGCATACCCGAAAGAAACCAGGGTATGGCCTCCTCACAATGGATGACCAGTGCCCGCTTGGCATCCGGGGGCAACGTCTGCAAACCGATATCGGTTATGCCCTTGGGGAACAAACTCTTTACCACGCCCACGGGATCAATCGCTACTCCCTGCGATCTTAAGTAGAGGAGAAACTGAATGAGGTTATTGAGCGCTCCGTAATTGTGCGGATCCATAAAGACGGCGGTTCTCAAATTCCCATAGGCCTGCTCATGATCGCCACGACCGAAATGATAGCAGCCCAGATCATTATAAGCGCTGGAGTGATTTGGGTTCAAAGCGACAGTCTTCAAAAGCTCCTCTACCCATGCTTCCTGGTGGCCCATAGCGTTCAAAAGCCGCGCGTGGAGGTAATGGAGATCTGCGTTATCTTGGTCGCCCGCGAGGATCGGTTTCAAAGTCTCTATGGCCTTCTTATACTCTCCATCCCGCTCAAGGGCGGCAATGATCATAACGTCGTCGTTAAGCTTAGGCTCTGCTCGCAAGGTCCTATCCGCCGTCCCTTGAATACTCCGGGAGCCGGTGGAATCGGCCTTGCCGGCCGTCCCATGTGTGGAAATCCCATAACGTTTGGCAATGGTCCTCAACTCGTCATCGAAAGGCGATCCCTTGATCGCGTCTGTCATGAAATTGGCCGCGTACTCGTTGAGATTGAGTCTTGTCAAGGTATTCATGAGATTGTCCAGAGCGTCATAATTCTTGTTGTCGCAGGAGATTGCTTTGTGAAAAAGTTCGACGGCCTCCTTAAAGTCCCCTTTCATGAGACTGATCGCACCCAGGTCGTTATAGGCCTTTGTATGGCCTTTGTTCGCGGAAAGGACCGAATGCAGATGGATTTGTGCGGCGTCGTAGTGCCCGGCCAGCATAAGAAGCTGAGCAAACAGGTAATGCAGTTCTTGATTTCCGCCTCCACCCACGTACCCGAACGCGTCTATGGCCTCCTCGTATCGGCCCTCCCGCTGCAATTCTGTAATTGCCTCAATCCGCTCATCTTGCGAGAGAGCGCCGCCGAATGTGGGCTTTTGTTCGTCATAGCGCACAAGCGGTGATCGGCCGTAAGCCAATTCCGAGAACGTCCATAAAGGCTCCGATGGCACCTCGGACAGGGGACTGTTGTCATACAGGTGCGATGTGCCCCGGGCCCAATCGCGTGACTCCTCCCATGAAGTGTCTTCGTCGGTTCCTTTTGTTCTCTTGAGGAAGAGTCTGACAAGACGGTCATAAAGTGTGTCCCAGGAATATCGCCTTAATCCGCCCGTGGTCACAAAAAGATCGATCTGACGGATATATTCCTCATATTCGCGGTCCGTCATGGTAGTAAGAAATGTGTCAAGCTCTCTCAGATCTTTGAATTTTCTGAAATCGATAAAACAGCCCTGGGGGATGTATCTCTCTATGTCGGGCGCGCCCAGATAAATGGGCACAGTTCGTGCTTCGAGACAGTCAAGGATTTTTTCCACATAGCCTATGGCCAGCTCCGGATGGTCAGTGTTTTCAAAACAAAGGTAGTATTTGTACCGAGAGACCGTTGCAAGACGGCTTCCGACTGCAACGGAGCCTTTGTAGTTGGAGAGGAAAAAGCCAGGGGTGCCGTACACATCAAAGGGAAGGTTGGAGTTGCGCGAAAACCAGAGTGCCGCTTCGATTCTCTTCGAGTAGAGTTCCCCCGGGACGATCGACTGTTTATTGCCGTTAATCATGCATATGCCGTTTATTCTTCCTTCTGTCGGATAGAGACGGTTGCGGTCCCCTTGATCTTCTGTAACAGCTGTGTCCGGGTCAAGACCCAGGGTGTGGCGTTCCAACCGCGGATAGAAAAATTTGCTGAATTCCGGATAGCTCTCTATCAGGGAATTGTACAGGGTGATCACGTGATCAAAATGGGCCCAGAGGTGGGGATCATACTGACCAGGGAGTACGATGACCGGTTCGCTGAGAAGCAGAATGTTGAGCCCTTCTTTCTTCCCCGTATAGCTGTACGCATTGAGGTAGAGATAGAGGTGGGCGCGGTCTATGGGGAATCGTGTCCATATGATGGAGACATTCTCTTTGTGTACCGCCCGTATATCTTCCGGGCGCAGATGTGCGTAAACAATATTAAAGATAAAGTGAGTGTTGCGGAACTCTTCGACGCCTGCCTTATCCAAAGTCATGCTT